>DATENM010000134.1 GCA_035275065.1 Blastocatellia bacterium | reverse complement strand
CGGTAAGCCGCACCTGCGCTTGATCGCGCTCGTCGGCCTGATCGTGCCGCGCCGGCTGCGCGCCGACTGGCGCCAGGAGTGGCAGGCCGAATTGCAGTACCGCGAGCTGCTCCTCGCCGATTGGCAACGCCTGGATTGGCGGATGCGGTTCAGTTTATTGAGGCGGAGTCTGGGCGCGTTCTGGGACGCGCTCTGGTTGCAAAGTTATCGCTGGGAGGATGACATGATTCAAGACCTGCGTTACGGCATACGAATACTATTTAAGCAACCCGCCTTCACGCTGATCGCCGTGCTGTCGCTCGCCTTAGGCATCGGCGCCAACACTGCCATCTTCAGCCTGCTCGATGCCGTGCTGCTTAAATCGCTGCCGGTCAAAGAGCCGGACAAGCTGGTGCTATTCGGCAAAGGCGAGGAGGGCGGCCTGACCAACAGCTTCCCGCACGCGAGCTGCGACCTTTTCTCTTACCCTTTTTATCAAGAGGTGCGGCAGCGCGACGAAGTCTTTTCCGACGTGGCGGCGCTCTTGAGCATGACCTGGAACGTGCACGGCACGGTCAATAACAACAGCTCGGGCGGCGAGATGCAGCCGCTGCGAGTTCAGCCCGTCTCCGGCACATACTTCTCGACGCTCGGCGTGAATGCGGCGCTCGGGCGCACGTTCACTGAAGCGGATGACCTTACGCCCGGCGGCCACCCGGTCGCGGTCGTCAGCTACGCCTGGTGGCAGAGCCGCATGGGCGGCGACCCGGAGGCGGTCGGCAAGACAATCGCCATAGACCAGACCGCTTACACCATCGTCGGCGTCGCGCCGGCGGAGTTTTTCGGCACGACCGTGGGGCAGGCTCCCGACATCTATGTGCCGCTGGCGATGGAAGCGCAACTGCCGCCGGCCCACTGGAACGTGCGGAACGAGAAGCTCTCTCAGTCACTCTACCTCATTGGCCGGCTCAAAAACGGTGTCAGCGCCGAACAGGCCAGCGCCGCCGTCAATCTGCTCTTCAAACAGTCCTTACAAGAGCTAGCCGGGCCGCAGCCTGCCGCCGAGCGCGCGCAGGCCATCGAGCGCGCGAGCATCGAATTGACGCCGGCGGGCAAAGGCGTCTCTGAGCTGCGCCGCGAGTTCTCGCTGTCGCTGCGCATCCTGATGGCGGTCGTCGGCGTCGTGCTGCTGATTGCCTGCGCCAACATCGCCAACCTCTTGCTGGCGCGCGCCGCCAACCGCCGCAGGGAGTTCGCCGTGCGCATGGCGATGGGCGCGGGGCGCATACGGCTGATTCGCCAGCTGCTCACCGAAAGCATTCTGCTGGCCGGCCTGGGCGGCGGCGCGGGCGTCTTGCTGGCATGGTGGGGCAGCCGCATGCTGATCGGCATGGCGTCGTCGAGCGCCGAGCCGCTGCCCTTGGACGTGACGCCGAACATGCGCATTCTGGGCTTCACGCTGCTGGCGTCATTGCTCTCGGCGGTGGTCTTCGGGACCGCGCCGGCCTTGCGTGCCGCGCGCATCGAGCCGAATGCTGAACTCAAAGGCGGCAGGGGCGCGGCGCGCGCTTCGTCGCAGAGTCCGCTCGGTAAGGCGCTGGTCGTCGTGCAGGTGGCGCTGTCGCTGCTGCTGCTGGTCGGCGCGGGCTTGTTTGTGCGTACGCTGATCAACTTGCAGAGCATCCCGACGGGGTTCAATCAGCGGAACGTCATGCTCTTCGAGATTGACACGTCGGCGCTGGGCCTCAAAGACAAGCAGTACCCGGCGCTGCTGCGTGAGGTCGAAGAGAAGGTGAAGGCGGTGCCCGGCGTCGAGGCCAACGCTTTCGCCTTCCTGGTCTTCAGCCAGGGCGGGTGGACGAGTCTGGTCGAGACGCACGACCTGGCGGAGGCGGATCGTGCGAGCCGCGTCGTCCGGCAGAACGTCGTCGGCCAGGATTACTTCGCGGCGCTGGGCATCCCGCTGCTCGAAGGCCGCGGCTTCGGCCCGCAGGACACCGAGAAGTCGCAGAAGGTCGCGGTCATCAGCGAAACCATGGCGCAGCGTCTCTTCCCCGGCGGCTCGCCGCTCGGCAGGCGCTTCGGCACAAACGGTCCGCAATCGCACGACGAGATTGAAGTCATCGGCGTCGTCAAAGACTCCAAGTACCAGAGCCTGACTGAAGAGGCGCGGCCGGTGGCCTACTACCCGTCTGCGCAGAGCCCGGGGCCGCGCGGCAACCTCATCGTGCGTTTTGCGGGCGCGCCCGACCGGGTCATCCCGCAGGTGCGGCAAGCCATTCAGGAAGTCAACCACAACCTGCCGATTGATGAAGTCTTGAGCCTCGACGAACAGATCGGGCGCTCGCTCACCCAGCCGAAGCTGGTGGCGCGGCTCGCCGCCTTCTTCGGCCTGCTGGCGCTGCTGCTTGCTTGTATCGGACTGTATGGCGTCCTGTCGTATGCGGTGGCGCGGCGCACCAACGAGATCGGCATTCGCATGGCGCTCGGGGCGCAGAGTCGTGACGTGCTATGGCTGATGCTGCGCGAAGCGCTGATGCTGGTCATCATCGGCGTCGCCGTCGGCCTGGCGGCTTCACTGGCGGCAACGCGGACGGCTTCGAGCCTGCTCTATAACCTGAAGCCAAACGACCCGCTGACGATCACGCTGGCGACGTTGCTGTTGCTGACCATCGCTATACTGGCGGGTTACCTGCCGGCTCGCAGGGCCGCCCGCGTCGACCCGATGGTGGCGCTGCGCGATGAGTAGGTAAATCAGGAGGCAGGAAGCAGGAGGCAGGAGGCAGTAATAAAGCCGTGAAGGCAGCAAGCCATGTGATCTTCGCATCATGGCTTGCTGCCTTCTGCATTTGTACGGATGTCTTGACTGCCTCCTGCTTCCTGCCTCCTGCCTCCTGCCTTCTACTTCGTCACATTTCCGCAATCCATCTCGGTGCCGTTGTCGGTGCTGCTCCAGTGCAAGCGGCCCCAGCCGCCATTATTCTGCTCGGAGAAAGTCATTCCGTAAAAGTAACAGGTGCCGTCGTTGCGTTTGACGGCGACCGCGCCGTTGATGGCGCGGCGCGTGATGATGCCGCTGATCGGGTGGCGGTAGAGCGTCCATTCGCGCTCGGTGATCACGGCGCGCACAGGCACGCCGGGCTTGCCCTGGTCGGTCAACATGCCGCGCGTCGCTTCGACCATAGCGCGCTCAAGCGCCGCGTCACCCTGGACCGCTTTGGGCAAAAAGACGTTCTTCAAAGCGATCTTGTGATAAGCGATGGCGCGCTCGGCCATCTTCTCTTGCCCATTCGAGCAATCGATCTCGAACTCGCCTTCGGCCAGGTCGTGGCGGTAACTCATATAGATGGCGCTGACGCGGAAGCCGAGCGTGTGGCTGCGCGGCGAGCATTCGGCGAGCAGCCTGGCGTAACGTGACGAGCCTTCGCACTCTTTCGCCGTCTCAAGCGCCGGCAGCACCTCAATCGGCATGAACGTCCACTGCTCCATCGGCCTGGTCATCGGGTAGTTGAAGCTGGTCATCTCGTTGCCATCGAGGAAGATGGTCATCTGCATTTCGGTATCGCCGGAATGCGCGCCGTCGGCCATCTCGGCAATCGTCCCTTTGAAGTAGGCCGTCGCATAAACCGTATCGGCGAGCGAAAACGTTTTGGCGACCGCCGCGGCGTCTTCCTGGCCGGCGACCAGCGGCTTGCGGCTGTAGACGACCTTTCCGGCGTTCTGCTTGTGGAAGGCGCCGGCGTAGACTTTGCTGCCGAGGTCGCGCTCGACCGCGCCGGCAATGGCTTCGGCATCCTTGCGAATCCTGAGCGCCTGCGGTTGATCGGGGAACGACAACAGCACGCCGTTGGCAAGCATCAGGGCGATGTCGGCGGCCTCGGTCGCGGCGCCGATTGCGCCGGCACCCTTCTTCTTTTCAACGTAGGCTTTCTCGATGGTGGCGTTGATCTCGCCGATCAAAAAGCTGCGCACGAACTCGTCGTACTCTTTCGGGAATTTCGTCAGCAGTTGCTCGACGTGGTCGCTGATCTCGTTGTCTGTGCGCAGGCCGGGATGTTTGGCGAGCGCCTCCTTGACCTTCTTGACGGTCTCGCCATAGCTCAGCTCTTTGCACGATTCAAAGTAGCGCTCGGCGTCGCCCTTCGTCTGTGTGTAGATGCCTTTCCAATAGGTCTGCGGAATCAGGTGCCCCGAGGCGTAGGACATTTTTCTGATGAAGTCTTTGATCTCGTCGAGCGAGTCGTCGCCTGACGGACGGCCATTGCTGCGGTGGTCATTCGCCCGGCTATCATTTGCCTTGCGGTCATTAGCTGAGCCGTCATTAGCTGAGCCGTCATTCTCGTCTTCGCTCAACAACCGGCTGTAACCGGCGATTTCACGCTCATATGCCGCGGTCGAATAATTGGGGTAGAGACTTTTGATGTCACCGATCAGCTCTTTGGCGTACTTCGCCGCGGCGCGCGCGCCTTCGAGGTCGGGCGGATTCTCTTTCAGTTCTTTGCGCAGATCGCTCATGGCCTGTTCCAGGCGGCGCACTTCGATGCGGCTGTCGGTTGCAATGCTCGGCTTGCGCTTTGGCACCGATACTTCGATCTTAATCTGTGTGGCGGCGAGCGGCTCTAAGGCGAACAGCACCGTCAGCGTCCAGATAGCGAATAAACGGGTCATTATCGTTTCCTCCAAAAAGTTGTTTAATTCATTCGCGCGGTCGCGCCGCGGGACGCAACCGGATTTAACTGCACGCTGGTTGAAGGTGGCGCTCGCGGCGCGGTATTACTGGCGGGCGAAAAAAGTTTGGGTGTGGCGCAAGGCGGTTAGCTTGCGCATGGACTCGCGCAAGCTAACCGCCTTGCGCCACATAGCCGCTTCAGGCGAATGGTTGACAATGGCGGAAGCGGCGCGGTCAAATCAGCTTCGGCGTTTTATCAATGAGCGCATCGTGAGGGGCTGTGGCGATCCGAGAGCTTGACGACATTCTTCTGCCGCTGGTCGAAGCCGGCGATGCGGACGAAGCCGACACACGGCTGGCGGCGGTATTGGCCGAGCATGCCGAGCCGGTCATTCGCGGCGTCGTCAAGAACAAGCTGCGCGTGTCGTTGAGCCCCGCAGATGGCAGCGCCGCCAATCAAGACGCGCTTGAGATCGCAAGCGACGTGCAGGCCGCGCTCGTCACCGAGTTGCGGCGATTACGGAGCGCCGAGTCGCGGGAGCCGATCAGCGACTTTCGCGGCTATGTCGCGGTGCTCGCCTTCCACGCCTGCTACCGCTACCTGCGCCGCCGCAACCCCGAGCGCCACTCGCTGAAAAGTAAGGTACGTTATATCCTCTCGCACGCCCCTGAGTTCGCGCTGTGGCAGGATGCAGACGGCGCATGGCTGTGCGACACCACGGCGCGGCGTCGTTCGGCAACCGGGGCGGCGCGCGCCAGGCCGGATGACGAGGCGTTGTCCGCGCGCCTGTTGTCGCGGCTGACCGATCCGGCCGGCACAGACCTCACTGATCTGCTCGCAGCCATCCTCGGAGAGGCGGCGGGCGCGATGGAGCTGGACGAGATAGTCAGCTTCGTCGCCGCCTTGCAGGGCATTCGCCCGATTGCGGAACAGGGCGAAGGCGACGTGGAAGGCGAAGACCGGCAGCGCCAGGGGCTGGCCGACCCGCGCGCAGACGTGGCCGCGGAAGTTGACCATCGTCTCTACCTTGAACACCTGTGGCGAGAGATTGGCGAGCTGCCGCCGCGCCAGCGCCTCGCCCTGTTATTGAACCTGCGCGACGCGCAGGGGCGCGACGTGATCGCTTTATTGCCCATCACCGGCGTCGCCAGCCTGCGGCAGATCGCCGACGTGCTCGGCATACCCGCCGAAGAATTCGCCGCGCTGTGGAACGACTTGCCGATGGATGATGCGCGCATTGCCGGGCGGCTGGGCATCACGCGGCAGCAGGTCATCAACCTGCGCAAGTCCGCACGCGAACGATTGATGCGGCGGATGAAATATCATTGAAGCCACGGGCCGCGCGGTAATATGAGAAGCGCGGCACGCCCTTAACCAGATGGGAAACTGATGGCAGAGCACCTTTCACAAGAGACGCTGACGCGCTACGCGGGCCGCGCCCTGTCGCCGACTGAGTTGCTGGCGGCGGACGATCACCTCGCTGCCTGCGCGGCGTGTCGCGAGCGCCTTGAAAATGATAGCGAGGCGCGCGCCGTCGTTCAGGCATTGCGCGCCGAATCTGCCGCGACTCCTTTCACGCACCTCGACTACGAGCAACTGGAAGCGGTCGTTGACGGCACTGCCGGCGAGGTCGAGCGCCAGATGGTTAGCAGCCACACGCAGGTCTGCGCGGCGTGCGCCGGCGAGCTGAATGAACTGATGGCGCTGAAGGCTCAGTTGCAAGCCCGCGTCGCGTCGCGAGACGATGCGGCTGAAGTGATGAGTCAGCCAGAGGCGCACGGCAACGCGGAACCTGCGCCGGTGGTCTCTTTGAAGGCGTACCAGCAACAGCGCGAGGCGCGTCGCCAGCCGCGCGCCTGGCTAACGCGATGGGCGGCGGCGGCAGCGGCGCTGGCTGCCTGCGCACTGGTCGCGTGGGTGGTGTGGCGTCCGTCGCCTGAGCAAGTGGCCGGCGTGAATCGGAACCCCGGCGTGAGCGAGCCGGCAGCGAACAGCACATCACCCAACGATCAGCGAGCGGCGGCCGATCACAATGCTTCGTCGAAATCCGCGGAGCCAGCGCCGCCGCCGGCTTCGCCTGCGGTTGTCGCGCTTAATGATGGGACGCGGCGCGTGACGCTCGATGCCGAAGGAAGGCTTGCGGGTTTCGATGGGCTTGCGCCTGAAACGGCGCAGGCCGTGCGGCTCGCGCTTGAGCGGCAACGGGTCGAAGCGCCCGCCGGATTGGCGGCCATCACCGAGAACGCCGGCACGCTGATGAGCGGGGCGGGCGACGGCATCGCTTTCAAACTCATCAGCCCCATCGGCACCGCCGTGCGGAGCGCGCGGCCCGTGTTCCGCTGGCAACCACTGGCGGGCGCGACAAGCTATGTTGTGAAGGTGTTCGACGCCGGCTTCAACCGTGTGGCGATGAGCGAGCCGCTCGCGACAACGGCGTGGACGCCGAGCCAACCGCTTGCCGTTGGCGCAATCTATTCGTGGCAGGTGACGGCGGCGAAGGATGGCGGCGAGACGACTTCGCCCGCGCCGCCCGCGCCGCAAGCCCGCTTCAAAGTGATCGAGGGCGCAAGGCTTGCCGAGTTGCGCCACGCCGAACAGAGCTACCCGGATTCGCACCTGCTGCGCGGCGTCCTCTATGCGCGAGCCGGATTGTTAGACGACGCCGAGCGCGAGCTGCAAGCCTTGCTCAAGGCCAACCCCGCGAACGAAGCCGCGCGCAAACTGCTGGCCAGTGTGCATGCGCTGCGGCAGAAGCGATAGGTTCTGTTGCCGGCTCATTGTGGGTCGCCGACGACGACGAAGCCTGCCCAGTAAAAGGGGTGCTTCCAGCGCTCGCCGCGCAAAACTTTCAGCATCGCCTGCCGTAATGCTTGCGCCTTGCCTTCGCCATTCATGGCGCGGCGGTGGAACTCGACCATCAAGTCATTCGTGCTGGCCGCGTCTACTTTCCACTGGCTGACGACGGTGGTCGGGCTGCCGGCGACGAAGACCGACCAGGCCAGGCCGATGACGCCTTCGCCGGCACCGACGCGCCCGCGCGCCGTCTCGCACGCCGACAACACGACCATCTCTGCCGGCAGGTCGAGGTTCATGATCTCCCACGCTTCGAGCAGGCCGTCTTCCTTGCTGCCGTTCTCATCCTGCGCCAGCACGAGCCGCGAATACATCGGGCTGTCGTTGTCGAGAATTCCATGCGTCGCCAGATGCAGGACCCGGTACTTCGCGGCTTCGGCCTTGACGCGCGCCTCGCTCGCCTCGCGGCCCGTGTAGACGCGGCTATTGGCGACGCCGTAAATCTGACTGAGCGTCCTGACCTGGGCTTCGGTCTCCGGCAACGCGGTAAGCGGTTCGCCGAGCGTCGTCGCCTGGGCGGCGTGCCCGCCGAATGCCGGGTTGCCAATGGCCAGCAGCGTCGGCGCAGATGCCTGCGCCCGCCGTTTATGTTGCCGGCGCATCTCGGCCAGCGCCGTCAGCGAAGGCGCATAGGCGACCGCCTGACGCTCGATCAAGTAAGCCTCTTTCGTCATCAACGCTTGAAAAGGAAGATTCCAGAGCGCGCCGTCGGGGATGATGATGAGCGCGTCTTTGCCGGCGAGTTGCTCTTGCGCCGGGCCGAGTAACAAATCATAAAGCCCGCGCGCCGGGCCGTGGAATTCCAGGTCGCGACCGGCGAGCTGGCGGCGGAATTGCTCGGCGCGCGCCGCCAGCTCGGTCGCTTTGATGTCGACCGCGTAGCCGCGCACGTCGCTTGAGCCATCGGCCTTACGCGTGATGACGAAGAGAAATGTCTTCGCAGGCGTCACGACATATTCGAGCAAGGCGCTGTGCGAATCAATCAGCAGGGGGCCCGCCTGATCGGCGCTTAGCGCGGGCGACTGGCCGCGCTGAGTCTTCAGCTCAGGGTGCGAGGCATAAAGCGTAATCTGGAACGCTTCGTACTCAACACGCGCCTGCTGCAAGCGCGACTTGAGGTCGGCCAGTCGCGTCGCGTTCGGCTTACTGCTCGCCGACTCGCGCGCCACCTGCGCGTTGAGCAGAGCGAGCGAGCCGGCCAGACGACTTTCGCGCTCGCGCTCTTCGCGGGTCATCGCTTTAGTGATGTTGGCCCGCCCGCCGCGCAACACGTCTAGCAGGACGCGCGCCTTGGCGCGCTCGGCATAGGCGAGCGCTTCGCCCGTCCGGTTGTCGCGCAACAACAACTCGATCATGTCGTGATAAGGGTCGAGCTTGTCTTCAAAGAACCGCTGCTGTTCCTGCTCGCCGCCCGCGACGCGCGCCCGCAGCGATTCGATGGCGCGGATCGCTTCGTCGAGCGACTGCCGCGCGCTGGTCGTTTGATTCAGCGCGCGGTAGGCATCGGCCATGTACTTTTCAGCGCGCCACAGCGTATCGGGGCTTTCGGTCTCGCGGGCCAGTTGGGCGGCGCGCCCGGCGGCGGTGAGCGCCGGTTCGGGACGATTCGCGGCGAGATGCGCTTCGGCGATGTCGAGCAGCGCGCCCGCCATCGCGACTTTGTTCTTCATGCCTTCGGCGACCGCGAGGCTCTGTTCATAACTGGCGAGCGCCGGCGCGAGCGCGTTTTGCAGGCGGTAACAGTTGCCGATGTTCTTCAGCGTGCCGGCAACCCCGTCTTTGACGTTGAGCGATTCGTAGAGCGCAAGGTTCGCTTCGAATTGCTTGAGCGCGGCGTCCACCTGACCCTGGACCATCAAGACGTTGGCGATGTTGCCTCGCAAGTCAGCGACCAGGCGCGGCTCGCCGAGCGGTTCGACAAGCGCGAGGCTCTTGCGGTAAGCGGCGAGCGCCTGCTCGTAGTTCTGCTGGCGCAGCATCACGTCGCCCATATTCATCAAGGCCATCGCCTGGCTGCGCACGTTCTTGACCGACTCGGCGAACTTCATGCTCTTTTCATAAAGCTCAAGCGCTTCGGCGTGGCGGCCCTGTTCGAGATAGATGCTGGCGATGTTATTCATCTGTTGAGCGCGCCCGGCGGCTGCCGCCGGGCCGCCGATGGCTTCGTACATCGCCAGGCTCTGCTGCCAGAGCAAGAGCGCTTGTTGAAAGTCGCCCTGGTTCCAATACAGGTAGCCGATATTGTTCAGCGTGTTGGCGACGCCGAGATCGTCTTTCAGTTGCTCGCAGAGCGACAGCGCCAGTTGGTAAGCGTCCATCGCCGTCGCGTAGTCGCCCGCCTCCTGATACTGGTTGCCGACGAGCTTAATCTCGTAAGGCAGCCGCAGCGTGATGAGGTTTTCTTCCTGCTTGAGCAAGGCGACGCGCTCGGCGCTGCTTTTCATCTTCACGAGCGCCGCCGCCAAATCTCTTTCAGCGGGCGAGTCGCCCCACAGCCGCCACTCGCCGGCCTCTTTGACGAACCGCATCGAACGCTGCATACGGTGGAACGGCGCGATCTCCTTGCCGCTCTCGGCGTCAACCACGGTCAGGTCGGCGGCGACGCGAACCCGCGCGCCGTCAGCGCCGAACGACACCCGCATCACGTTCAGTTGATTCACCGTGATGCTCCGCGCGTCCTCGAACAGGCCGCCGACCGCATGGCGCGTCGCCACATAGTCGGGCGACTGCGCGCTCCAGAGCGCGACGACCGCATCGATCTCTTTGCGGGCGAAGGCGGCGAAGTATCGCTGCACCAGATCGCGCAGCGCCACTTCGTCCGCCGCCTCTTGCATCGCAAGGCGCGAGCCGATGCGTGCGGCTTGCACGGGCAGCGCGCAGCCGAGCGCCAGGATGATGATCGCTGCGATGATTCTTTGATGAGACACGGTAGCTCCCCGGTCATGCGCTTGCGGATCAGTCGCCGCGCAAGACTCGCTTCTCAATGATTGGCTGGGATGGAGCGCCAACATTCTAGCACGCCGGCGCTACGGCGTGAACTGCCGAGCGGCGGCGCTGCATCAGTCGAAGCGGGCAAAATCTTTTCTCAGCTTGCCGGTAATATCGCTGCGCCGCGCGCCCCTTACCTGATTGTGACGAGGTCAGCGCGGCAGTGCGAACGGTTCACTAGGGATGGAGCGCCGTTTCATGCCTGCCGCGCCCTCTTTTATCGCAGCGGCGCGGCGTTGTTCACCAAAGGAGAGTGTGACGCATGGGGGAATACGATCTGCAATCCGGGCTTGAATCATCCGACGGCTGCGGCCGGCCAGCGAATATCCGCCGACCTTGTAACGCCTCGGACTACTTTTGCTATTGTGCCGGTATTGCCGGCAGAAACTTCGCCGGCCCCTGTCTGCTTTATTCGACTCCGCCAGAAAGGAACCGCTGAAATGTCTACGTCAAAGAGAATCGTCATCGCGACAGGTTTAATCGTCGCCAGTTTAATCGTCGCCAGTACGCTGTTGGCGGATTGATCGCGGCATCTGCGATGTGGCGCAAGCTGTTAGATTGCGCGAGCCACTGCGCAATCTAACAGCTTGCGCCACAGCCATGTGAAATCCGCTTTAGGCGCGGTTGAAGCGCCGCGCTTTGAATTCGTAGCGCGGCAGCGAATTGGGCGCTGCTTGCTCAAGGCTGATGCGAATGCCGAACTGGCGGCGGAAGCGTGCGAGCAGGGCGCGGGCGGTTTCGGCAAACGGCGCGGCGTCGGCGGTCTCCAGGCGAATCAGCAGGTCATCCATGCCGGCGACACGGTGGACGCGGACTTCATATTCGATGACTTCGGGCAAGCCGCGGATCAGGTTATCAATGGCGCTCGGATAAAGGTTGACGCCGCGGACGATCAGCATGTCGTCGGCGCGGCCCAGCACGCCGCCGCGAATGCGCGCAAAGCCGCGCCCGCAGGCGCACGGCTCGTGCGTCAGCTCGACCAGATCGCCCGTGCGATAGCGCAGCACAGGCATGCCGCCGCGCCCGAGGTTGGTGATGACCAGCTCGCCTCGCTCACCTTCAGCGACCGCCGCGCCGTTTGCCGGATCGATGAGGTCAAAGATGAACTCGGCTTCGTTCAGATGAATCGCGCCCGATTGCGCTTGGCAATCGAAAGCCCACGCGCCGACCTCTGTAGCGCCCGCGTGGTCGAAGCAGGTCGCGCCCCACGCCGTTTCAATCGCCTGCTTGACGGCGGGAAGACTCGCGCCCGGCTCGCCCGCGTGAATCATCCGCCGAATCATTGAAGCGCGCAGATTGATGCCCTGGCGGTTGGCGACTTCGGCCAGGTGCAGCGCGTAAGTCGGCGTCGAGATCAACACCGTGCAGCGGTTATCAATCAGCGCATGTAAGCGCTGCTCGGAATTCATGCCGCCGCCCGCGACCGCCATCGCGCCGACGTGCCATGCGCCGGCAATCGCCGTCCAGTGGCTGATGAACGGCCCGAACGAAAAGGCGCAGAAGACGACATCGCCCGCCGTCACGCCCGCGCCGCGATAGACCATGCCCCAGCAGCGCGTCCACCAGTCCCAGCTCTCTTCGGTGTCGAGCCATCGCAAAGGGCGGCCTGTCGTTCCCGAGGTCTGGTGAAGGTAACGATAGCGCGTCAGCGGATAGGTCAAGAGCCTGCCGAACGGCGGGCGCGCGGTCTGCTCTTCGACCAACTCGGCTTTGGTCGTGAAGGGCAGGGCATCGAGGTCTTCGGGCTGCTCGATGCGCGCAAGCTCGACGCCCGCGGCGCGCGCTTTGGCTTGATAAAACTCGTTCGTTGCCAGCTCCGCCATCAGCAAGCGCAGCCGCTCGCTCTGCCACTGGCGCAGCCGCTCGCGCCGCATAGTTTCAAGCTCACGGTTGTAGAACTGTGACCCGTTCATCGCGATTTCGATTCAATCACAGGTCAGCTGAATTTGGCGAGGCGGGAAGCTGAAAGGCGCGGTCATCTTTATCCGTTTGAAAGATCGCCGAGCCGATGTTGGATCAAGGTGACGGCGGCAATGGCGGCGGTCTCGGTTCTCAGGATGCGCGGACCAAGCGTGACCATTCGCGCGCCGCGCGCCGCAAGCAGATCAAGCTCGCTGTCGGCCCAGCCGCCTTCGGGGCCGACCAGGGCAATCACCCGCTGCGGGTGTTCCAGTTCACTGAGAGCATCGCCGAGCGCCGCGCCGCCGCGCTCGCTGAAGACCAGCAGCGTGGCGGCGCGTTCGTTTGGCGCAATGGCGGCGATGAAGTCAGCCAGCGACGCCGGCTGCCGTATGTCAAGCAGGCGGCGGCCCCCGGATTGTTTCAAGGCTTCAAGCGAAATGCGCCGCCAGCGTTCGGCGCGTTTCTCGGCGCGCTCGTCGCTCAACTTGATGTCGGCGTTTGCCGTGACCAGCGGCGCAATGGCGCGCACGCCAAGCTCTGTGGCTTTCTGCACAATCAGGTCGAATTTTTCGCCTTTCGCGAGCCCCTGTCCGAGCGTCAGGTCGAGCGCGGATTCGACCTCGTTTGTAAGCCTTTCGATGATTTCAAGCTGCGCCTGCCGCGCGTGAACGACGGCAACGCGGCAGCGGTACTCGCGCCCGCAGCCATCAAACACATATGCCTCGTCACCGGCGCGCAGCCGCAGCACACGCGCCAGGTGATGGCTCTCTTCGCTTGAGAGATGAATGACCGATTCGCCGATAGCCGCGGACGCGGCATAGAAGCGGCGGCGCTGCATCAGGCTTCCCCTCGCGCGGCGGCAATCGCCGTCCATTCGCCGGCTCTGCGCCGCTCAACGAGTCGCAGCCCCACGCCTTCCAGAGCGCGCTCGACATCTGCGGCGAGCGTCGTCAGGATTCCCGACAGAATCATTCTGCCCGGCGTCGCCATACAATCGGCAAGGTCAGCCATCAACGCGATAATCACTTCGGCGGTGAGGTTGGCGACGACCACATCGAAGGCGCTGTGCCTGTAGTTGGCGGGCTCGCCTTCGCGGATGGTAATCGCGTCAGCCGCTTGATTGATCTCGATATTTTCGCGCGCCACTTCGACGGCGAGCGGGTCAATGTCAATGGCGACGATGGCGGAGCCGTGCGCGAGCTTGCTTGCGGCAATCGCCAGAATGCCTGTGCCTGTGCCGACGTCGAGCAAGCGCCCGCCGCGCCAGTAGACTTCCAGCAGCTCAAGGCACATTCGCGTCGTTTCATGGGTGCCGGTGCCGAATGCCATACCCGGATCGATCTGAATGACGAGGCGCTCGCTCGATTCGGGCAATTTCCACGACGGCGCGATCATCAGCCGCTCGCCGATATTGATAGCCGCGAAGCCCTCTTTCCACTTCTGCATCCAGTCCTGATCGGCGATAGTCGAGATGGCAACGCTCGCAAGCGCCGACCGAATGCCGGCCCGCGCAAACGCCGCTTCGATGTCGCGGGCAATCGCTTCGGCGTCGGCGGCGGCGTCAAAGTAGGCGCCGAGCTTCACCGTGTCGTCGCTCTCTTCGAGCGTGATGACGCCGTTGGTGCCGGCCTCGAAGAGCAAGGCGCTGGCCATCTCTTCGGCGTCGCGCGCGATAGTCAGCGCCACCAGTTGCCAGGTTGTTTCAGCCGAGTCGTCGTTTGCCATGATGCTTCGTCGAAACGATTATGACAGAACCGCGCCGCGCCACGCATCCCGGCAGCATCGCGGCGATAAAAAAAGCCCGCCACTTGCGCGGCGGGCGGAGTGTGCAACGAACCGATTGTGGCAGGAGGGAGGGTTACGTCGAAGCCACCTGGGCGACGGGCGCTTTCGGCTTGGCCAGCAGCGACAGTGCGCCGCCGACCAGCAGCAGGAAAGTGAAGACCAGTGCTTTGGGCGCGAAGACCACCGGCAGCAGCGCGCCGATGAGCATCAGAGCGGCAGCGATCTTGCCTTTGCCTTTGAAGGCCAGCACGCCGCCGATGATGCCCAGCGCCATCGCCGCCAGCAAGATGTAAGCGGCGATGATCAGCTTGTCCAATTCGCCCGTGTCAACGCCGAGCCCGCGGGCCGCGCCGATCAACTCGCGCATCTGGTGCGCGTCGCTCAGCCACTTGATGCCGAGCGCGCCGGCGGCCAGCCCGCCGAGTATGCCTAGAATCAATCCGACGATTCTCATGGTGCGATCTCCTTAAACATGGATCAAATTTGTACCGGAGTCACCGACTGTGAGCGGCGCCGCAGCGCGGGTCGATGATTCCTATTGCAATGTCTGAAGGTGAGCGGCGAGCCGCGATATTACCGGCGCGCGAAAATACTTGTGGAAAATGCAGCGGCTGGCGGAAGGGATTGCGGCGCGGGAGGAATCAGTCAGTCGTGATTAGTGCGGTTTTCCGTCGGGTGTAGCGCAATCTAACAGATTGCGCTACATGGCAACCGTCATCAATAACGGCTCTAGCTTTGAATGCCAAGCTCGTCGAGCGTACGCTCGTCGTCGCGCCAGTGCTCGCGCACTTTGACGAACAGGCCGAGAAAGACATGGCGACCGAGCAGATGCTCGATGTCGTGACGGGCGCGGGTGCCGATCTCTTTCAAGAGCGCGCCGCCTCTGCCGATAATGATGGCGCGGTGCGAAGGCCGCTCGACATAAATCAGGCAATGGATGCGCGTCACCTCTTCGCTCTCGTCCCACCTTTCGGTCACCACCGCCGTGACGTAAGGGAGCTCGTCGCCGGTCGCTTCGAGAATCTTTTCGCGCACCAGCTCGGCGACGATAGCGCGCTCGGGCTGGTCGGTCAGCTCGTCTTCGGGATAGAGCGGCGGCCCTTCGGGCAGGTAGCGGAGCGCCTGCTCGATCAACAGCTCGACGCCGTCGCCGGTGAGCGCCGAGAGCGGGATGACTTCGGCGAACTCGCGCTCGCTCGTGTAAGCGGCGATGCGCGGCAGCAGGCGCGACTTGTCGGCAATCGCGTCCACTTTGTTGAGGATCAAAAAGGCCGGTGTCGCGACCGACTTCAGCATGTTCAGGACGAAGCGGTCGCCGGCACCCATCGGCACCGAAGCGTCCACCATCAGCAGGATCAAATCAACCGTGGCGAGCGCGTCACTGACGATGCTCATCATGCGGCGGTTGAGCCGATAGCCGGGCTTGTGAATGCCGGGCGTGTCTAAAAAGACGATCTGCCCCGCGGGGCGCGTCAGGACGCCGCTGATGCGCGTCCGCGTCGTCTGCGGCTTCGAGCTGACGATAGCGATCTTCTCGCCGACCAGGTGATTGAGCAAAGTGGATTTGCCGGCGTTCGGGCGACCGATCAGCGCCACGACGCCCGATTTGTAGCCCGGCTTACTTTCGGAAGGTTGGTGGTCGCTGCTTTCCTGATTCGACATGACTCGGCTATCCCTCGACCGGCTCGCGCCCCTGGATTTCAGTTTCACCGGCTGGCGTCGTGGCGTCAACCTCGCGCAGGCCGACGCGATTGACGCGGTGCGCGTCGGCCTCGACGACTTCGAACTGGATGCCGGCGAAGTCGATCTTTTCGCCGGCTGCCGGCACGCGCCCGAGCTTACGGATCAGCAGCCCGGCGACGGTCGTGAAATCGTCCGCCGCGATCTCTTTGTGAAACAACTCTTCGACCTTCTTGATCTCGGCGCTGCCATCGATCAGGTACGAGCCGTCTTCGTTGCGGATGATCTGGGTGTCGGCGGCGGCGCGGTCTTCGTCTTCGATTTCGCCGACGATCTCTTCGATGATGTCTTCGACCGTCACCAGGCCGGCGACGCCGCCGTACTCGTCAATGACGATGGCGATCTGCACGTTGGCCTTCTGCATGTCTTCGAGCAGGTCTTGAATCGTCTTGCTCTCCGGCACGCAATAGGCCGGGCGCATGCATTCGGTGACCGGGCGATTGAACTTGTCGTCTTCGCAAAAGGCGAGCAGGTCGCGAACGTAGACGACGCCTTCGATGTTATCGATCTGCGCGCCGTAGACGGGAATGCGCGAATGCTTCGATTCGATGATGAGGTGGCGGGCTTCGGCGACGGTGGCGGTGGCCTCGATGGCCACCATCTGCAAGCGCGGGCGCATGATCTCAGAAACCAGGGTGTCGCGGAATTCGATGATCGACTGAATCAGCTCGCCCTCCGACTCTTCGATGATGCCTTCCTCTTCGCCGACATCAAGGAAAGCCTGAATCTCGTCGAAGCTCTCTTCCTCGTCCGTTTCGGCGTTCGGCTCTTCTTCGGGCTCGGGCTTGCGCATGCGCTCAAGCAGCGCGGCGACCGGGCCGACAAAGATCGAGAAGAGGCGATAAAAGAGTTTGAAGGGCGGCAACAGCGCCCACAGCACGCCTTCGGGGTGGTTGAGCGCAAGCAAGCGGGGCACGAACTGGCGGAACAGCACGATGACCAGAAAGACCGCGCCGAGCGTTAGCGGCACAACGCCGTGCGCCACGACAGTCGCCAACATATCGGCGACCATGATAGCGACGGCGGCGATGGAAAGCTGCGTGCCGAGAATCAGCATCAGCTCGAAGCGCTGCCGATGTTCAAGCAACTCGTTGAAGAAGCGTCCGCGCCGCTGCGCTTCACGCTCGGCGGCCATCACCCGTCGCGCCACTTCGCTGAGCGATTCATAGGCGCTCTCGATGGTCGAAAGAAAGACCAGCACCACGAGCGCCGTGCCGGTCACAATTAACTCAGTCAACATAAGAAAGTGACAAGTGACAAGTGACAAGTGACAAGTGAGTCACAAGAGGTCAGTGGGATTTACACCCTCACCTCTTGTCACTTGTCACTTGTCACTTGTCACGTCCTCAGCAGTTTGCGCCGCAGTCGCAGCTCCAGCCGATTCATCTCGCCGTTGTCGGTTTCGTGGTCGTACCCGCAAAGGTGCAGCGTGCCGTGGATGACCAGCTCGCTCAGCTCGCGGGCGAGCGCGTGGCCGGCCTCCCTGGCCTGACGCTGCGCCGTATCGGTGGCGATCACCAGGTCGCCGAGAAAGTCGGCGCCTTCAGATAAGCCGAAGCCCGCTTCGTCCTGCGCGTTTGCGACCGGGAACGACAACACATCGGTCGCGTAATCTTTGCCTCGGAATTGCCGATTCATTTTGCGAATGGCGGGATCGCGCACAAAGGCGACGGTGAGCGATGCCGCGCGCCTGCCCGCCGCTTCGAGCGCGGCGGCGGCGACCCGCGCGATCAGCTCTGCGTCAATGGCGCAGAGGCGTTGTCGGTTGACGACTTCAATCGCCACTGGCTTCCTTCAACGGCGCGACGGGCAAGGCATCGCTGTGTGTCGCTGCCGCGACGTCGGCGGGCGTCACCTGCGACAGCACGGCGGGCGCGCCGGCGCGGTTGAAATCATAGCCCGGATAGGCGATGCGGTGGTGATGAATGCCCATCAAGACTTTGACGAAGCTGTCGGCGACTATCTTCAGCTCGCGCTGCGTGATGTCGCATTCATCGAACTGGCCGTCGTCGCGGATGCGGCCGATGATCATCTCGATCATGTTGCGCAGCTTCGCGGGGTTCGGCTCCTGCACCGTACGCGCGGCGGCCTCGACCGAGTCGGCGATCATGATGATGGCGGCTTCCCTGGTCTGCGGCTTCGGGCCGGGATAGCGGAACTCGCGCTCAAGCGCCGCATTGTCCATATCGCCGATCTGCTTGCGCGCCTTGTAGTAAAAATATTTCATCAGCCCGGTGCCGTGGTGCTGCGGAATGATGGCGATGATGCGCGGCGGCAGCTTGTGCTTGCGGGCCAGCTCGACACCTTGCTTAACATGGTTGACCAGCACAATCGATGACATCTTGGGCGCTAACTGGTCGTGGCGGTTCTCCATGTAGGTCTGGTTTTCGACGAAGTAGGTGGGGCGCACGCTCTTGCCGATGTCGTGATAGTAGCAGGCGACGCGCGCAAACAGCGCGTCTGCGCCGATGGCTTCGGCCCCGGCTTCGGCCAGCAGTCCGACCATAATCGAGTGGTGGTAGGTTCCCGGCGCGCGCTCGGCCAGTTGCTTCAACAACGGCAGGTTGAGGTTTGATAGCTCCAGCAGCTTGATGCTCGTGGTAATCTCGAACAACCACTCGAACAGCGGCAGCAACAGCGACGCCACCATCGTCGCCAGCACGCCGCCCATAAAGCCGCAGACCACGTCGAAAAGCACCAGCCAGAAGCGCGCTTCGTTAGCGCCCAGCAGGTCGAGCGCCAGCGCCGTCGTCGCGTTGACGCCGCCGATCCATAAGCCCGCCCAGACCAGCGCCGTGCGGTCACGGCAATCTTTCAGGTAATAGATCGCCCCGGCGCTCGACATCAGCGTGAACGCCGCCAGGTAGACGTTGCCCGAAAACATGCCGACGAAGACGGTCAGCAGCGCAGAGAAGACGAAGGCCGCGTGGGCGTCCGTAAGAATCGTCACCAGCACCGCGCCGACCGCCATCGGCGCGAGGAACTTGTAAGCAATCGGCGAATTGAACGGCGCGCTCGTCGCCCAACTGCTCATCGCCGCCGAGAACGCGAAGTACATCCGCCCGAGGCCCAGCGTGATGACGAAGCAGGCGATTTGCAACAGGAAGTGGCGGCGGACGCGCAGATGTTGGCGCTGATAACGAACCAGGTACTGCCACAGCACCAGCGTCAGCATCATGACGATGATCACGGTGCCGCCGAATTCCAGGGCGCGCTGACCGATGGGCCGCGTGCGCGCCGCTTCCGCGAGCAGCAAGGCTTTTGCCGGGCTGACGGTCTCGCCGCGCGCCACAATCGGCTCACCCTTCTTGGCGGCGGCGACGACCGGCTTGATCTGCTCGCGCGCGGCATCGCGGCGATGTTGCGTTTCGCTTTCGTTGTACTCGATGTTCGGGACGATGAGCGAGCCGAGGATTTCGCCCATCAGCTTGCGCTCGCGCGGCTCGTAATCGGCGGGCCAGACGAGCTTCTCCGAGCGCAGCGAGGCGCTCGCCGTGAGCTTGTCGTTAATGCTGCCGAGGTCGCTAACGACCGTCTCCTGATCGCTGCGCACGTCGCGGCGCATAATGGCGACGGCGCCGAGGCGGCGGAACTGGCTGCGGCTGCTGATGATCGGCGACATGGCCACGGATTCCAGATGCTCGATCATCAGTTGTTCGAGCTCTGGGCTGAAGCGGTGGCGGGCGAGCACGGCGATCTGCTCGGGCTCAAGCGCGATGCCGCTGCGCTCTTCGATCTGGCCGTGCAGGTCGTCTATCGAAACGCCGGCCCCGGCTTCGCGCCCGGCGGCAAATAGCTCTTGCAGGCTGGCGACGGCGTCGCGGGTGCCCTTGGGATTGAAGTCAAAGACCAGCAGCACGGAGGCGGCAGCCTGATCGCGCAGCCGCCGGGTCTCGGCGGTGTCTTCGATCTTAACGTCTTCGGGCGCGATGATGTCGGCGGCGGCGACGCTGCCGACGGGAAGCTGTTGGATGAGTGGCCGCTGATAATCTCTGAGCAGCAGCATCGACAGCGCGACGATGATAAACAGCCCGACGCTGGCATCAATGACCGCCTGATCCGACAGGCCCGCCGAAAAGCGTTTGACGCCATTGACGACCTCGCGCGGCTTCGATCTGGAAGATGCCTTCGCCATAATCAGTGACAAGTGACAAGTGACAAGTGACAAGTGAACGAGAGATGATCGGGTTCGTCCGCTCATCTCTTGTCACTCGTCACTTGTCACTTGTCACTCATTTTAGAGTTTGTCCTCGAACTTCGTTTTAGTGTGGCGGTCGTAAGCCTGCACGATCATCTGCACGAGGTGATGGCGCACCACGTCTCTGTCGGTGAAGTGAATGAACTCGATGCCGGCAACGTCTTTGAGCACGCGCTGCACTTCGACCAGTCCCGACCGCCGCCCGGCGGGCAGATCGATCTGCGTGATGTCGCCGGTAATCACCGCCTTCGAGCCGAAGCCGATGCGCGTCAAAAACATCTTCATCTGCTCGGAGGTGGTGTTCTGCGCCTCGTCGAGAATGATGAACGCATCCCCAAGCGTGTTATGCGTCAGAATGAAATCGTCTGTGACATAGAGCGAATCAGCAGCGGCGACGCGGATGCATTGGGTTTCGACTTCGCCGACGGGCTCGATGTTTTTGATGAAGCGCATTGGGCGCCCGCCGCCGCGCTCGTAAATATCAGCCTTGCGCTGCAAGCGGAACGGCTTGATCTGCTCAGGCAGGCGAATGTCCAATACGTAGGCGTCATTGCGATAGAGAACTTCTCTACCGTGGGCAAAGCCCGGCTTGCGGCCTTCGGCTTCGCGTCTTCGCCAGTAAGCGACGCCGCCGAGCGAGCGCACCAGGAAGACCACGTCATCTTTCAGCCGCTCGGAGGTGGTGGTGTATTGAATCCGGCAAGTTCGGCCTTCTTGCGTCACCGGGCCGCCATCGGTGTCGAGCAGACCTTGCAAGAGCGCGATCCGCACGTCGGCGCTGTTGTAAAGGTACACTTCGGGGATGAACTTCGTGGACGAATAGGTCCCTTCCAGGTTCATCTCGCGCAATGCCTGTGTGAGCGGATTGCGAACCGGCGCGAACTTGTTGCCACCTTTGCCCGCCAGCGGGTTGACCAGCACATAGTCAATCGCGGACTTGCGTCGAACCTGCAAGCTCATGCCCGCAAACGAAGAACTCAAGGACGAGACTAATTCGTCATCGGCTGTCGCAAACGCCGGCGAAGTCTTTCCCGACATACAACCATCGCCCAACATCAGTCCGAGCGCATACGGATCGAGCGGAACCGGCTGAGGTTCCCATTCAACCGGCGCGGAGAGCAAAGGCAACTCGTAACGGTATTGATGATGGCGCCGAAGATTGCCAAGCATCTCTTGCGTCTGAAGAATGCGCGGCGGCCTATCTCGCCGCTTGTCTTCCATCGTTTTGACTTGCCAGAGGTGCTCGGCGCAGGCGACCACGCTGGCGCCATCGGTCATGGTTAAACGATAGACAGGCTTCTTGCCCTGCGGATAAACACCGAGGACTTCTGTCGGCTTGCCGTCCGAGCCGATGACCAGATCGCCGACTTGAATGTCGCCCATCCTGCGCCAACCGGTCGGGGTCATCAACAAACTATCCAGGGATTCCGCGCGCCCCCTCATGAAAGCCAGCGGCGCGATTTCGATAACGCGCTTTTCGAGCAGCTTGGTGACGCGCTCGTAATCCACCAGGTCGAAGAGCGCGTCGTAGAGCGGGCGCAGGTAGGGATCAACTTTGTCCTGCAAATCGCCCGGCAGAAAGCCGAGCTTTTCGCCCGCCTCGACCGCGGGCCGCGCCAGGATAATGCGGTTGACGCGCTTCTGGAACAACGCCTCGACCGCCTTGGCGACGGCGAGAAACGTCTTGCCGGTGCCCGCTGGCCCTATTCCGAAGACGGCGTCGTACTTGTCAATCGCTTCCAGATAACGGCGCTGCATGGCCGAGCGCGCCACCACCTGCTTCTTGCCCGAAGGATTCAAGCGCGCTTTGACGAAGTAATCGCGCAAGCTCGAAGTGCGGTCTTCGGCGATCTGCTTGAAGGCCGACTTCAGATCGTCGTTCGACATGCGCCGGCCTTCTTCAAACAATGCGGCGTAGTCTTCGAGAATGCGCTCGACGACCGCAATGTCTTCGGCTTCGCCTTCGATAATCAGCTCGTTGCCACGCAAGGTGAGGCGCACCGGGATGAGGCTTTCGAGGTGCTTGATGTTTTCGTCATAAGGGCCATACAGCGCCCTGATGGCATCTTCTGGTAAGGTCAGTTTCTTCAATTCGTCTGCTTGATCCCCCATAGAAAAAAGCGCCGGGCCGCGGCGGCGGACTTCTCAGCGCCATTTTTGGCTTCTTTATTATAACACGCTATACAGAAGAACATGCCGGTCAGTGGCTCGCCGCCACCGTGCAACGCTACACCAGCCGCCTAGGCGTGTCAACGCGGCCAATTTGCGAGTCATGGCGTACGACTTGCTCTAATTATAGAGCGTGTCGGCGTCGCCGCGCGCCGCGCGTTTCGGTTCAATACACGACAAGGGGGAATTAAGGTGCGAATCAATGCAAGAGCCAGACGGCGGGTGATATTGCTAACGGTTGCCGGACTATGCGTGACCTTCGGCGCAATTGTCCTGCTCAACCTTGCGCCGACACGCGCCGGCTCGCATGCGCGGGGGCGCACGCTCGCGGCCTCGCCTGCGCCGAAGATCGAGCCGGTGACGGCCGGCAGCAACGCTCCGGCAGCGCCTGCGCCCGCGGTCAGTCTGGCGAAGCCGGCGGCTGTCGCCAATGATACGCTGCCGGCGACAGACTTTGCCGCTTCGACGCCGGCGCCGGGATTGGTCAATGAAGCGGACGGCGCGGCGTTGCGGGCCAGGGGGTTGTTGATTCCTGTCTCAGGCATCGGCGCCGGGCAACTGCGCGACTCGTTTTATGATGGCCGGTCGGAAGGCCGCACGCACGAGGCGCTCGACATTATGGCCGCGGGCGGCACGCCTGTGCTGGCCGCCGCTGACGGTAAGATCGTCCGCCTGTTTCGCAGCGACCGGGGCGGCATCACGCTGTACGAGCTGGATTCGTCGGGGTTGTATGTTTACTACTACGCCCACCTTCAGCGCTACGCCGACGACATCAGCGAAGGCAAGACGCTGACGCGCGGCGAGGTGATCGCTTACGTCGGCGACACGGGCAACGCCGGTGCCGGCAATTACCATTTGCATTTCGCTATCTCGAAGCCCGCCGCGCCGGGCAAATGGAACGGCGGCACGCCCATCAATCCTTTCCCCATTCTCACCGGCAAATAGAGCGGTTTGCAATCGGGAGTAGCGCAAGGCGGTTAGCTTGCGCTAGGCGATGCGCAAGCTAACCGCCTTGCGCTACATGGCAAACGCAATTGGAAACCACTCCAGGCTCAAGGCGGATGCTTCGCGGGCCGCCGGTCGGATGTGCGGTGTTTGACTTTTACCACCCCGCGGGCTATGGTTTTCTTCGCAATCATTGGCGTTTGAAGCGATGATTCACGGCTCGATTTAGCGAAGTTCTCAGGCTGCCGCCGCAATCTTAACAGACGGGCCGCTCGACCGGGGCGGCCTCTTGTTTTTCAGGAGATCAACCCGATGAGTGATTCGCCGCTGCCGATAGCCATCTATCATGAGCATCCCAACTGGTTCCTTCCGCTGTTTGCCGAGCTTGACCGGCGCGGCACAGATTACGTCCGCATCGATGCCCGCCGCCATCAATTCGACCCGTCGCTCAAAGAGAAGCCGTACGCGCTCTTCTTCAATCGCATGAGCCCGTCGGCTTACTTGCGCGGCGCGCGCGGCGCGGTCTTCTACACGCGCAACCTGCTGGCCTATTACGAGCGCCTCGGCACGCGCGTCATCAACGGCCATACCGCATTCACTTACGAGACCAGCAAAGCCATGCAGTTGATGCTGCTCGAACAGCTCGGCCTCGGCTATCCGCGAGCCCGGGTCATCAGCCACCCGACGGAAGCGCCGCGCGCCGCCAGCGGCCTGCAATTCCCGCTCGTCGTCAAAGCCAACATCGGCGGCAGCGGCGCGGGGATCGTGCGGTTTGACGATGCGGCGGCGCTCGAAATGGCGGTCGAAGCCGAACAGCTCGACCTCGGCATAGACGGCACGGGGCTGGTTCAGGAATTCGTGCCGGCGCGCGGCGGATTCATCACCCGCGTCGAAACCCTCGGCGGCAAGTATCTCTACGCCATCCGAATCTATACCTCGGGCGATAGCTACAACCTCTGCCCGGCGTCCATCTGTCAGACGACCGGCGGGCAGGAGCTGGCGCGCTCGGCATGTCCCGTTGATGCGCCGCGCACAGGTTTGCAGGTCGAAGGCTACACGCCGCCTGCCGAAATCATCTCGGCGGTCGAAGCCATCGCCCAGACCGCGAAGGTAGATGTCGGCGGCATCGAGTATTTCATTGACGACCGCGACGGCGGCGTGAAATTCTACGACATCAACTGCCTGTCGAATTTTGTCGCCGACGCCCCACGCGTCATCGGCTTCGATCCATTCGTACGGCTGGTGGATTTCCTCGAACGGGAGGCACGCTAATGCGATACGGGTACTGGATGCCGGTCTTCGGCGGCTGGCTGCGCAATATCGAAGACGAGCAGATGCAGGCCACCTGGGATTACGTCAGCCGCCTGGCGCGGCGCAGCGAAGAGATCGGCTATGACCTGTCGCTGGTCGCGGAGTTGAACCTCAACGACATCAAGGGCGAAGACGCGCCGGCGCTCGATGCGTGGTCAACGGCGGCGGCGCTCATGGCGGTGACCCGACGGCTGGAATTGATGGTGGCGGTGCGCCCGACCTTTCATAATCCGGCGCTGCTCGCCAAGCAGGCGGCCAACATCGATCACATCGGCGGCGGCGGTCGCCTGTCGCTCAATGTCGTGTCATCGTGGTGGGCCGACGAAGCGCGCAAGTACGGCGTCCATTTCGAACAGCACGACGACCGCTACGCGCGCACCACGGAGTGGCTCGAAGTCGTTGATCGTTTGTGGAAGGAAGATCACTTTTCGTTCAAGGGGCGCTATTACGAAATTGCCGACGCGGTGATGCAGCCGAAGCCGCTGACCCGCCCGCGCCCGACGATCTATGCCGGCGGCGAGTCGGAAGCCGCTAAAGAAATGATCGCCTCGCGCTGCGACGCTTATGTGATGCACGGCGACCCGCCCGAGATGATCCGCCCGAAGATCGCCGACATGAAAGCGCGGCGCGAGCGGCTCGGCCTGCCGCCGATGCAGTATGGCATCGCCGCTTACGCCATCGTTCGCGACAGCGAGACGGAGGCCCGCAGTGAAGTCGAGCGCATCACGACGTTGCGCCAGGCTGCCGGTTATGGGAATTACAATCAGTGGCTGGCGGGCACGCAGCTTGAGCGTAAGGTGTCGCTCGAAGATTACTCGGTGTCGAATCGCGGCTTGCGCTCCGGCCTGGTCGGCACGCCGGAACAGGTGCGCGAGCGCGTTGCCGAGTTCGCCGACGCCGGTGTTGACCTGCTGCTGCTGCAATGCAGCCCGCAGCTTGAAGAGATGGAACGCTTCGCCGCCAGCGTTATTCAATAAAGCTCATCTCGTACATTCATGATGATAGACGACGCGAAGGCTCAAGCGAGGAACTAACATGATGAGGGATGAAGGCATATCGCATAGCGACGCGGGGCACGGCAAGCGTTGGCCGCGCTTTCTGCCCGGGCTTTTCTGCCTGTCGTGGATGCTGGCGCAGAGCCTTTCGGCGCTGGCGGGACAAGCACCGCTAGCCACCGGCTTGACCGTCAACGGCACGGTCAGCGATCAGCACAAGCACCCGGTCGCCGGGGCCGAAGTCGCGCTGAACGTCGGCAAAGCGACTGTAAGACAAACCACCGGCGACGATGGCCATTTTACGCTCAACGAAGTGCCCGCGGGTGACGGCATCCTGACGGTTCGCGCCAGCGGCTTTGCGCCGTTTCAGCGCACCTGGAGCCAGCAGCAAGCCGACGCCACCAACCTGGCCATCACCTTGACGCCAGCGACAGTCAACGAAGAAATTACCGTCACCGCCGAGCGCGCCGAAACGCGTTTGAGCGACACAGCGGCGAGCGTCATCGTGTTGTCACCCACTGACCTCGCGACCTCAGCGGCGTTGACGCTCGACGATCTGCTCAGGCAGGTGCCGGGCTTTACGCTCTTTCGCCGCACCAGCAGCCGCACGTCGAACCCAACGTCGCAGGGCGTCAGCCTGCGCGGCGTCGGCGCATCGGGCGCGAGCCGCGCCGTCGTGTTGAGCGATGGCCTGCCCATCAATGACCCGTTCGGCGGCTGGGTCTACTGGAGCCGCATACCGCGCGAATCGGTGTCGCGCGTCGAAGTCGTGCAGGGCGGCACGTCGAGCCTCTATGGCACGGATGCGCTCGGCGGCGTGATCAGCTTTTTGCCGCGCGACGTGCGCGATTCGGTCTTCTCGCTGGAAACCTCTTACGGTAATTTGCAGACGCCCGATGTGTCGTTGTTCACTGCGGGCCGGTTGTTTCAATGGAGCGGGCAGATCGCCGCCGAAGCCTTTCACACGGACGGCTACATCCCTGTAGACGAGCGCGAGCGCGGCCCGGTTGACACGCGCGCCGCAAGCGAGCACACGACGCTTCAGCTTGGGCTTGACCGCTTGATTGAAGACCGTGGCCGCATCTTTGCGCGCGCTTCGCTCTTCGGTGAGTCGCGCGAAAACGGCACGCCGCTGACGCCGAACCGCACGCACATCCGTCAACTGGCGCTCGGCACGGATTATCGCTCAGACCGCGTCGGCACAATCGCCGCGCGGCTGTATGCCAGCACGCAGGTCTACGACCAGAACTTCACGGCGATTGCCGCGAACCGTCAGGGCGAATCGCTGACCCGCAGCCAGCGCGTGCCGGCACAGCAGATCGGCTTCACGTCGCAGTGGTCGCGTGTCGTCGGCTCGCGGCAGACGCTCGTGGCCGGGCTAGATGCCCGCGAGGTGCGCGGCACCAGCGACGAGCTGGCGTTCGTGGCTGGCCGTGTCACCTCGGCCCTCAGCGCCGGCGGGCGCGAGCGCACGGTTGGCGTCTTTGGCCAGGACATCATTCGCATCACGCCGCGCTTTCTAGTGACGGTTGGCGTGCGCGGCGACCGCTGGCGCAATTACGACGCGTTCGCCACGACGAGGCCGCTCGCCGTGCCCGGCCCGGTGAGTGTGACGAAGTTCACAGACCGAATCGAAACGGCGTTCAGCCCGCGCTTGTCGCTGCTCTATAAAGCCAGTGAGCATGTGTCGTTGTTTGCGTCGGGCTATCGCGCCTTCCGCGCCCCGACGCTCAACGAGCTGTACCGTTCATTCCGAGTCGGCAACGTGTTGACGCAGGCGAACGTGAATCTGCGCGCCGAGCGGCTGACGGGCGGCGAAGCGGGCGCTCGCGTTTCAACGCTTGCCGAGCGGCTGGCGGTGCGCGGCACGTTCTTTTGGAGCGAGCTGACGCGCCCGATTGCGAACGTCACCTTGAGCGTGACGCCGGCGTTGATCACGCGGCAAAGGCAGAACCTCGGGCGGACGCGCTCGGTGGGTGTGGAGTTCGAGGCCGACGCGCACCTTTCGCGCAGCGTGGCGATTGCGGGCGGTTATCAATTCGCCGACGCCACCGTCTTGCGCTTCCCGGCGAACCCCGCGCTCGAAGGCTTATTGATTCCGCAGACGCCGCGCCATCAACTGACTTTTCAGGCGCGTTATGACAACCCGTCGCTGGTGACGGTTTCGCTGCAAGGCCGCGCCGTCGGCGAACAGTTCGACGACGATCAGAATCAATTGAAGCTGGATCGTTACTTCACGCTCGACCTGTTCGCCTCGCGCCGTTTGTCGCGCAACGTCGAGCTGTTTGCGGCCTTCGAGAACCTGACTGACGAGCGTTACGACATCGGGCGGACGCCTGTGCGCACGATAGGGCCGCCGCTGATGGCCCGCGCCGGCCTGCGCCTGCACTTCGGCGCGCGATAGAATTGAGAGCCACTTTAGTTGAGGTTAAGCCGGGTTGTAAGGACTGAGGTAAAGCAATTGCTCGTAATCAACGAGGCCGACTTGTAGGTGATCGAAGAAGCCAACACGACCAACGACATTGATCGGAAAACTCTCTGGCTCGGCGAAGTACACGATGGTATCCCACTCCATATCGCCAGCGGTTAGCGTGATCTCGTGACCGTAAGCGGTGAAGGAGCCAGCAACAGTGCGGATGCTTTGCCTGAGGCCGGTCTGCAAATCAAAGCCTAAAACAACCGCATACCGCGGTTGAAAGATGCAGAATTTACTGCCTGTGTCGACTTTGGCCGCAACTGCAACAGGAATCGACGAGTTACCGGAAAGAAAAATCTCGATTGTAATTTCGTCGTGCTTGCTGTAAGTGAGGCGGTCGGTAAAGTCGAGTATCCAGGCACTCATAACCATCCCATCCAGATCGGCTTTGATTGATCACTGATGAATTTAATATAGGGGAAATGAATTCCTTGCGCGCGCGCCCTGACGGCGATGGCGGCAACTTCATGGCTATCGGCAGTATGCCCGACGAGTTGGCCTTCGCTCAGCACCACCCACTCGCCGACATACTCAGGGCCATGTTTCTGCAACCACTCTCGCTCTTTGGAAAGATCCGATTTCTTAAGTGTCGCGCTGCGCACCTGTGAGAAAGTTTTCGATGTCATCAATCAACCTCCCTGATTAGCAAGGGCAACACCGCCATTATGCAAGCAGCGACGCCGAGGCTGCAAATTTGACAGGCGTCATTCACACGGCCGCGCGCCGCTTGCCGCGCAGGTCAACGAAGCGCGCGAGCTGGCGGTCGTGCCAATGGCTTAAGCTCAGCAAGGCCGTGATCGAGCCGATCAGCGCCATCAGCATGTCTTTTTGCGTATCCCAGACATCGCCTTGGGTTCCGAGAAAGGCGTCGCCGGCGCTGCCGGTCAGCACAGAGACGCCGAACTCTAACAGCTCGTACGCCGCGCTGATGGCGAGACAGATGCTCACGATGATGTAGGCGAGCAGCTTGCCGGGTTCGAGCGGCGATCTTCGCAAGAGGAACTCGCGGGCGATCATCGCCGGCACGAAGCCCTGCGCGAAATGGCCGACGCGGTCGTAATGGTTGCGGCTCAGATGAAAGGCGTCGCGAATCCAGTTGAACAGCGGCACCTCTGCGTAGGTGTAATGACCGCCGACCACTAGAATAATCGCGTGCGCCCAGATGAGGACGTAAAGCAGCGTCGTCAGCTCGAAGCGGCGATAGGTAGCAAGCAAGATCACCGCGCCGACCATCGCCGGGAAGGTTTCAAGCAACCATGTGAAGCGGTCCTTCGGGCCGATCACTGACCAGATCAGAATGGCCAGGAAGCTGACCAGCAGCGCGAGGTGAACTTTCTTTCTCGACTCAGCCGTCATCGCTCAAGGCTTCCATGTGCCGCGCGCGACCGCCGGGATGAACCGGTCGAGATCGGGCGGCGGATATTCGAGGGCGCGCTCTTGCTCGGCGCTCATGTAAGCCGCCATCAGCAGCCGGGTCACTTCAAGGCCATCATGGAAGTTTTCTTCCGGCTGCCGCCCTTCGAGAAAGCACTGCGCGAAATAGCGGTTCTCGCCTTCGTAGCCGTATTCCGACTCTTCGTTGGCAACCACGGGCATCAACCCCTGCTCGGCGTTCTGCTTTTCGACGATGTCCTCGCCGGCACTGCCCACGACGTTGCGGCTGAAGAAGAGCTTAGGGCCGCTATCGAGCGAGTTGAGCGACAACGAATACTCCGGCCCTAACAACTCCAGGCTCAGGCGCAGGCCGGCGCCGACATAGCTCCAAGACGTGGTCGCTTCGACGATGAGCGGGCGATTGGCTTCGTCAACAAAATGCACGGTGGCGCGGGCGAAGTCTTCCGATGGGCGCGTCAGGTAATCCACCTCTGGACCCATCATCTCTTTCAAGCGCTGCGCGTATTCGGGCCGGCTCCACTTCAACGAGGCGATCTGCGCCCAGATTTTCGTTGGCCGCAGACTGCTGCGCGGCTTGCCCGGCTCGGTCAGCATGTAGCGCGCGACTTCGACGCTGTGACACATCATGTCGTTGAGAACGCCGCCGCCCTGCAACTCGCCCTGCCAGAACCAGGGCATATGCGGGCCGCTGTGTTCTTCGGCAGCGCGGGCCAGGTAAGGCCGCCCTGTGGTCGCCGCGCCGCGCGCCCAGACGATCTGCCTGCCGCGCACGACGCCCGGCGTGAACAACTGGTCTTCGAGGTAGCCATGCAGCAGGCCGGCACCTTCGACCATCTCGACCATGCGCGCCGCCTCGGCGACGTTGCGCGCCAGCGGCTTTTCGCAGGCGACCCCGGCGAGCCGGCCTTTGCCCGAGTCGAGGGCGCGGACGATCTGCTCCATATTATCGAGCCGTGTGTGATTCGGGCCACAAAGCCAGATGGCGTCAATGTCGGGCGAAGCGACCATCTCTTCAATCGAATCGAAGGCCCGCGCCTCGCCAACGCGCAGGTCGCGCGCCAGTTGCGCGGCAGATTCGGCGTTCGCCCGCTTCGGGCTCCAAACGCCGCGCACGTCGGCGTCGCGCACCCCGACCCACGAGCGAATGTGAAAGCGGGTGATAAACCCGCTGCCGATGAATCCCACTCCCAGTCTCTCCATGATTTCGCTTTCTCTCCTCTTTCTTTTGCTCTGCCTGATGACTAGCGGCGCTGAAACTCTGTGGTGCCGAGCAGCAGGCCGATCAGTTGTGCCAGGTGGCGCGCGCGCGGGTCGCTCTTGCTATCGGCGCTGGCCGGCACAGGGGCCGGCTGATGGCCGTCGCTTGCGGCGGGGCGAGCCTGTGGCGACGCCATCGGCTGCGCTAGGGCTTCGCGGACGACGCGGCGGCTGTCGGCCGTGAGCGGCGTATGAATGAGCAGCGCCGCGAGCTGATTCATCGCTTCATCGTCGCCCGCCGTCGCGTTGATGAGCCGCGCCGCGTCGTAGCGCGTGCCGCTGATCTGACTGTTCGCCAGCGCCACCGCAAAGTTGATGCGGTTGAAGAAGACGCCGGTGTTCATCCACTTCTCCGAATTCTCACCGTAGCCGGTCGGGAACGCATATTGATAAAGCGGCTCGCCCATGCGTCGCAGCCATTCGTGCAGCGGCGGCCCGCCGTTGGTGTCGCCATCGAGAGCGCGGATGGCCGACGCCGCCAGCTCAAGCGGCGATTTCACTTTAGCGCGGAAGCAGGCAGGCGAGTTGAACTCCGGCGACGTGAAGATGGCGCGCAGCACTTCGCCGATGTCGCCATCGCTTCGCAGAAAGACCTGCGCCACACGTTCGACCAGCGCCGCCGGCGGCTGGTCGCTGACGAACCGCTCGCAGAGCTTCTGCGAGATGAAGCGCGCCGTCGCCGGGTGGCGCGCCAGAATGTCAATGACGCGCAGCCCATCGCTGATGCCGCCGCCCGCGGGGATCGTGACGCCCAGCACCACCTTGCTGCCCGTGTCATGCATCCACGGGCGGAAGATGAAGCCGCCACCCTGGTAGGGGCGATCAATCGTCCAGCCGGTCAGGCAGCGGGCCACTTCCTGCACGTCTTTCTGCGTGTAGCCGCCTTCGACGCCGAGCGTGTGTAGCTCCATCAGCTCGCGCGCATAGTTCTCGTTGATGTCGCGCTTGCGTTGCGGCGGGCGCGGCGGCTGGGCCTGAGCGGCGGGCATTGCGGGATTGGCTTGCGGCGGGGCTTGCATAGCTGGTGCTTGCATCGCCGGCGCTTCCAGGTTGGCACTCTGGTTAGCCGGCATCGCCGGCGCGGGCGTTGGCGCGAGATTGGCTCCCAGAGCCGGTCTGGCGTTTGCGGGCGCGGGCGGTCGCGGCGGGCGCGGCTCCTTCGCATCGGTCGCGAATGACAGCCAGTTGTCGAGATAAAAGAGCATCGCCGGGCTCTGCGCCGTCGCCAGCAGCAGGTCACGGAACTTGCCGAGCGCGCGCGGGCGGATGACATCGCGCTCATAGCTCGACACGTACCACTGGTCGGCTTCCTTCTGCGCAAAGACGTTGAAGTGGTTGAACCAGAAATCGGTCATCACCTCCTGCAGTTGACGGTTGCTCGACGCCGCGCGCACGAGTTTCTGCTGGACGAGTTCGCCTATCACCTGCTGCGGACGACCGAAGACGGGGGGCGGGTTCTTTTCGTTGGCGCGCTGGTCGGCCACCTGCTGCGGCGGATAAAACTGGTATAGCTCGGACGAAGTCATCTGCTGCGTGGGAAGCGCCTCAAGCCTTTTCTCTAACTCCGAATCGTCTATGGCCTCCGGTTGCAACTGCTCGTCCAGGAATTTATCGAGCCCCATACGG
>DATENM010000133.1 GCA_035275065.1 Blastocatellia bacterium | reverse complement strand
ATCGGGGATGGCGGAGAATACTTCTATCAAAACAAGACTCGATCTTGTCATGTCTCACCTCGTCAATAGATTTGCCAATCTTCAACGAGGTGAGACTTTATCGTATTTCGTCTTACTTCTCACGAGAACTGAATGACCGTGATATCTTGTGCAGGGCAACCCGTTTAGCGCAACATTTTGGTTGACCTGCCTTGGAAACATCTGTTAGTATCCGGGCCGAATCGCCAGGATCCCCCTTATCTCGTTCGCTGATTAATCGGGGTGTATTCGTAATGAACTGCCAAGGATGTGGTCATAACTATCCAAATACCTTGACGCGCTGCCCGCGTTGCAAAATGTTGTCGAGCCGCCGCACTCAGCGCGCCAACGACTCGCGCTTGATTGAATTCCCGCGCAAGCAGCGGATGACGCCTGAGCCTGATTCCACCGATACAACGCTGCCGCAATGGCGCCAGGATTTGAATGAGAAGGTGCGCGCCATCCGCGCCCGCCGCAACAACCCTGCATTGGCCAGCGCCACACCCGCGCGGGTTGAAGAAACGGCTGCCGCGCCGGCCTTCACCGATGGTCGCGAGCCGCGTCGCGCAGTCGGCGATACGGCGGCTCTTCTTGAACGCGACACACGGATAGAAAGCTTTGCGAAAGAGATCGCAGAGGCACCAGCCGCAATCACGACCACCAACCCGATTGTCGAAAAAGCGTTGTCTCGCGTCCGCCGCGCCAGCGAAAACGCCCGCCGCGAATATCTGCCGAAGATCGAGCCGGCAAAGCCAGCCCGGCCCGCTTACACGGTTGAAAATCAGGCGACGGCGCGCGCGCTTGAACCGGCGGCTGAGATTCTTCACAACGATTCGCCCATTCCGGAGCTTACGCCCAGACCGATTGAAGGCCGCGCCAAGCCCTCGCTGGACATCTCTGCGAGCCGCGCTGTTGCCGCCAAACCCGTCGCGCTAGAAGTCGGCAAAACAACTCAGCCGCTGGAACCAATCGCCGTCGCGGTATCGGCCCGTAAAGTCGAAAGCAGCCTGGTCGGCGAGCCTGTCCACACGGTTTGCGCCAACGATCTTGATTTCGAAGACATCTCGAACGCCATCACCATAGACGAGATTGAGCCACTCGATTATCTCGAAGCTGAAATCCGCAAGGTGGATCGCGCGCTGAACGCCGAGTTGCACCGCGATGCCAAATCGTCGCCCTTGATCCATCTCTTCATGGGCCTGGTCGATCTGGCCGCCATCGCCCTGAGCGCGCTTCCCTTCCTCGCCCTGATCGGCCTGTACAATGGTAACTTCGGGCTGTCGCAGACGCGTTCTGCCAGTATCGTCATCACGCTGATGATCGGCTTCTTTTATCTGGCGCTGACGCAATCGCTTTGCGGGCGGACATTCGGGATGATGCTGACGAACACGCGTCTGGTTGACAACCTGACGGCTGAGCCGGTGAGCGCGCCGCGCGCTATTCTCCGCACTGCCGGCTGCTTTATTGCCGCCGCGCCCGCCGGCATCGGCTTGCTGTGGGGCGCTTTCAGTCCGCAACGCCGAGGCTGGCAAGATTACATCGCCAGCACGCGCGTCATCAGCGACTTCTAAATTCTTTCCAGGTCATCAACGCCCTGTAGCGCGGGCTCAGCGCTGGCGCCGCGGGTATCATTCCGCGCAGACAACCAATCAAGTATGATGGCGCTATGGAGAATTTCTTTCTCTCGGCGCTGGTCAACGAGCTACGTCAGCAGTTAAGCGGACGGAGCCTCGGCAGAGTCTGGGCGGCGGGAACAAAGCTGCGATTCGAGTTGCGCCCTTCAGAAGAGAGGGCGCTTTTCGTTTCTCTCGACCGCACTGATCCGGCGCTATTTCTCTCAGGCCGCCCACCCAAACAACCTGCCGGCGATTCCAATAGCTCATCCCCATTTGCTGCGCATCTAAGGAAGCAAGTCGCGGGCGCGCAAATCGTTTCCATCCGCAAGCCGCCCCTGGATCGCGTCGTTGACCTTGAGCTTGAAAAATTTGATCTGAGCGGAGACCGCGGGCGTGTGCGACTGGTACTGGCACTGACGGGCCGCTCGGCGAATGCTTACCTGTTCGATTCTCAGGGCCGACTCGTGGCCTTGATGGATGAGCGCGGCGAATTACCGGGCGATGAAAGGCCAGGCAAAAATTCTGGTGATTTCGATCCGGCGACGCTTGTCGGTGATCTGCATGAAGCGATGGCACAGGCCGAGATTGAAGAAAAGTTTTTTGCGAATGCGGCGCTCTTTGGGCCACAACTGAAGAGAGAATTCGCGGCTCGCTGCCGCAGCGCAACGCCCGCCACGGCGATGCGCTCGCTGCTGGATGACCTTTTCAAACGCCCGCCACAGCCACTCGTCTATTCGCGCCTGTCGCTTGCCGAATCCGAAGGTCGCTTGATCAACCTCAAGACCGATCTGTTGCTGTCGCATATCCCTTTGGCTCAGGCCGAAGGATTCGCACGCCAAGAATTCCCAACCCTGTCAGAGGCCGCTGAAGCATTCGCGGTCCTGCGCGAGCGGCAGGCCGAGCTGCGCAATGAATATAACCAGACGCGACAGATGCTGACGCAAGCCATCAAGCGACAGGAGACGACGCTTGCCGCCATCCGCGGCGACCGCGCCCGCTATGAAGCGCCTGAGCGCATGAAGCGATTCGGTGATCTGTTATTGGCGAACCTGGCGACCGCGCGCGTCAGCGGATCAATCGCGCGCGTCATTGATTTCTATGATCCCGACCAGCCGGAGATTGAAATCGAAGTCGCCGAGAATAAGCCATTGCAACAGACGGCGGCCAGTTACTTCGCGCGCTACCAAAAAGCGCAGCGGGCACTGACGGCGATCAATGAACGCGAGCAGCAACTCGCGGCGCGGCTCGCGCCCTTGAAACAACTGCTCGCATCGCTTGAGCCCGCCGCGAGCGCCGAGCAGACTGGTCAGACTCGCGCCGCGGCAGAGCGCGCGCTTGGCATCAAGCGCAAAACCAAGCCTGAGGTTGAAAGGAAGGCGAAGAAGAAAGGCGGAGCAACGGGCCGACGGTTCCGCACAACCGATGGCTTTGAAGTTCTGGTCGGCAAGAGCGACCGTGAAAACGACGAGCTGACTTTTCGGGTCGCCCGTCCAACAGACATCTGGATGCACGCTGCCGACTATCCCGGCTCGCATGTCGTCATTCGCAACCCTTCGCGTGGCGAGGTGCCGCAGCGCAGCATCAGTGAAGCCGCCGAGGTCGCCGCCTTCTATTCGCAGGCCAAACGCGAAGCCAAAGCGGCTGTCCATTACACCCAGCGCAAGTTCGTCACCAAGCCGCCGCGCGCCAAGCCCGGACTGGTGCGCCTATCGTCCTTCAAAACGATCCTGGTTGAGCCGCGCTGTGTTTTGGAAAAGGTTGAATAGGCGGGAGCCGGAATCCGTTTATCGAAATCTCGCCCGTAAGGCATCATCCCAAACTGAGCAATGCGATGATTTCGGCAACCAGCTCAGCGGGCGAACGGTCGCCGGTTTCGACAATCCAATCAGCCAGCGCATACGCCTGTCGCCTTTCGGCAAACAGCTCGGCCATCTCTTCGCGGCTGCGCAGCAGCGGACGGGCGGCATCGCCGCTGATTCGACTCAAGCAAATTTCCAGCGGGCAATCGAGCCAGACGGTGACACCCATCTCACGCAGCAGCGCCCGATTCGCTTCGTCTACATAAGCGCCGCCGCCGAGCGCGATCACCGCTTCGCTCGTCCCGCGACACGCGGCGATGGCTTCGCGCTCAAGTTGCCGGAACATTGCCTCGCCACGCGCTTCAAAGATTTCGCGAATCATCTGACCTTCGCGGCGCTCAATCGCCTTATCAAGATCGGCAAAGCGCCATCCGAGTGCTTCGGCCAGGACCTGCCCGACGGTCGTCTTGCCTGCGCCCATGAAGCCGACGAGAAAAATCAAGGATGATCGCAAATCCGTGTTCCCATGTACTGCAAGCTTTAGCTTGCGCATTGGCTCGGCGCAAGCTAAAGCTTGCGCTACCGAGAAACGCGCCCTTCGCCAGCGAGCGATTCGAGGATGTCATAAAACTCAGGGAAAGAAACCGCAGCGCAGTCCGCATCGCTGATTTCGGTTTTGCCTTCGGCCATGAGTCCGGCTATCGCAAAAGCCATGGCAATACGGTGATCGCCATCCGTTTCGATTCGCGCGCCGCTCAGGCGTTGCGGGCCACTGACGGCGAAGCCGTCTTCGAACTCGTCAATGACGCCGCCCATCGCCCGTATGCCGGCGACGACCGTCTGGATGCGGTCGCTCTCTTTGACGCGCAGCTCGCGCGCGTCGCGCACCTCAATGCGACCTTCGACCTGTGTGGCGAGCACGGCAAGAATCGGTATCTCGTCAATGATGTGAGGGATGATCTCGCCGTCAAGTACCGTGCCCGCGGGCTCCGTCTTAAGCTGCCCGCCTGTCAGGCGAAGATCACCGATGTGCTCGCCATGCTCGCTGCGCACGTTGCTTAGCTCAACGTCCGCGCCGAGATATTTCAGCACGGCGAGAAATCCTGTGCGCGTTGAATTCAAACTTACATTGCTGACCGTCACCTCTGATCCGGCAAGCGCGCTCGCCCCTGCAAGGAAGAAGGCTGCTGAGGATAGATCGCCAGGAACGCGGTACTCTACCGCTTGCAGCTCGTTGCCCCCTTCGACGCTCAAGCTGCCATCATCCTGGTCCAGGCGCGCGCCGAATTCTTTGAGCATCAGCTCGGTATGATTGCGCGACATGGAGGGCTCGCGGAATGTCGTGCGGCCATCAGCATAGAGCCCCGCAAACAATACGCATGTTTTGACCTGGGCGCTGGCGACGCCGCTCGTGAAATCAATCGCCCGCAAGCCGCCGCCAATGATTCTTAGCGGCGCGTAGTTCTCGTCACGCGCCGTGATGCGTGCGCCCATCAAGGTGAGCGGCTCGATGATGCGGCGCATCGGGCGGCGGCGCAGACTCGAATCGCCATCAATCACCGTGGAGAATCGCTGACCGGCGAGGATGCCGCTGATCATGCGGATGGTCGAGCCGGAGTTCTGCGCGTCGAGTGTCGCTGGCGTCTCGGCGGGCGCCAGGCCGTGCAGCCCTTGACCATGAATGACGACTTCACGGCCATTCACATCCACTTCGATGCCGAGCCGCCGCACGCAATCGAGGGTCGCGTGACAATCGGCGCTCGACGCAAAGTTGCGGATTCGTGAGCTGCCCTGGGCGATGCCCGCGAGCATGGCGATGCGGTGCGAAATCGATTTATCGCCCGGCAGTGTGACCTCGCCGCGGATTGCGCCTCTGCCGTTGATTCCCATTGATCTTGACATGGTAAGTTCCGCCATGTTACACAATGACGCGCCTTGTGACTACCCTTCGCGTTAGTTCATGCGTGACAAGTTTGCGGTAACTAGGTTTGGAAAGAAAGGCAACCCGCTAGCCGATGACCGAGACCATTGAGCTTTCAATAGACAGCAACCTCGAATTCGTTGATCTGGTTGCTTCGGTCACCAAGAATGTTACGGCGAAGATGGGCTTTAATGAAGACGATGCGAGCTGGATCGAGCTGGCCGTCCACGAAGCCGTCATCAACGCGATTACGCACGGCAATCGGAGCGCCGAAGACAAGAAAGTTGATGTCCGGTTTGAAACCGAGCAGGATGCCCTGGTCGTCGTCGTCCGCGATTATGGCGCGGGCTTCGACCCGGCAAAGCTGCCCGATCCGACGAGCGCCGATAACCTGCTCAATCCGAGCGGACGCGGCATATTTTATATGCGCACCTTTATGGACGAAGTCGAATATTCCGTCCACCCCGAAGGCGGCAGCGTCGTCCGCATGAAAAAGCACAAACCGAATTAGTAATAATTCTCAGGACGAAAAAGGAGACAAGCGATGGCTCAGTTGACGATTAACCAGCGCCAGGCGGGCGACGTGACGATCCTCGACCTTTCCGGCAAGATCACCATCGGCGAAGGCAGTGTCCAGTTGCGCGAGGCGGTGAAGGATCTGCTCACCAATGGCAAGAAGAAGATCCTGCTTAACCTTGGCGACGTGTCCTATGTTGACAGTTCCGGCATCGGCGAACTGGTCAGCTCTTATACAACGACCTCGAATCAGGGCGGTCAATTGAAACTCTTGAGCCTGGGCAAGAAAATTAAAGACCTGCTTATGATCACCAAGCTGTTGACGGTCTTTCAGACCTACGATGACGAACAGGAAGCCATCGCCAGCTTCTAAGCCGGATGGCTCAACCGAATGACTCGCTTCCGCCAGGGCGAGAATCAATTGTTGTTTCAGGGCGCATGCCTCTACGCGACGTAGGAGCCTGCGCCCTTTCGCTCATACGGAAAGCTGCATGACTACGAAACCTATTCTGCTCGCCATTACCACGCTGCTCGCCGCCCTGGTGCCGCTCGCCGCAGCGCAGACTCCCGACCCACAGCGCCCGCAGGGAAAGCTCGTCGCCGTCGTCGTCGGCGTTTCAAAATATGCGAAGCTCGGCGGCGGCCAGCAGCTTCAATTCGCTGACCGCGACGCCATGCTCATCGCCGAAACCTTGAAGAAGGCCGGTGTCGCTCCGGATAACCTGAAAGTATTGGTCGCGCAGGAAGCGACGGTCGCGGCCATCAAATCAGCTATCGGTAATTGGTTAGCCCGCACGGCGGGCGCAGACGACACGGCGGTCATTTTCTTTTCAGGGCATGGTTTTTTCGAGCAGGAATACGGCGAAGCCTATCTGCTCGGAGCTGACTCTGACGCCAAAGAGCCATTTGCGACGGGAATCTCGCTCACGGAAATCAAGCAGGCGCTGGCTGTGCGAGTCCACGCTCGCCGCGTGTTGCTGATCGCCGACGCGATGCGGCGCGATTTCTTTGACCCGGAAGCCAACGGCGCCGCGACCACAGGGTTTCTGAAGGCGCTCGACCAGTTGGCGACCGAGCGGCCTGGCCTTTCGGTCATTGCGGCGAGCGGCCCGAATGAATATTCGCGTGAGGGTCAACGGTGGAATGGGCAAGGGGTTTTCGCCAGGCACCTCGCCGCTGCTATGGCGACAGGTCAAACCAGCGACCGAAACAATGATGGCTGGTTGACGGCGGACGAGTTGCTCGGCGTCCTTGCGCCGCTGGTCGCCGAAGACACGGCCAACAAGCAACACGTCTGGCATAGCAACACCTCATTAAATCAATTCGCGCTCGTCAGCCTGCCGCGCAGCGCCGGCACTCCCGTTGTCACCGCAAAAGAGGTACAAACCACAAAACCAGAAGCGCCGCCAATCGCCACCGCATCGCCGGCTTTGGCAGCAGAGATGAAGAACCCGCCGCCTGTCGTCAATAAACCGCCAGCCGCTGGCAGGCCGGCACCCGCCGTGTTGAGAGCGCCTGAAGTCACCGACGCGCGCCCTGACGCCGCCGCGGTCCAGCCCGCGTCCAGTAAGGCGACAGCGCCCGCTACACCGCCGACAAGGCCCGATTCGCCTGCGGCCGGAACTGGCACACCGCCCGCGGAGAAAAGCCTCGCACGAGCCGAACCGGCTGCCGTTCCCGCGACAACGAATCCAACACCTGCTGCAACTAGTCCAACGCCTGCGGCGACCAGGCCCGCGCCGACAGCGGTGACGCCTGCACGAAAGCCGGCGGCCGCGCCGCCGCCGACTGTCGAAATTGCGACTGGCGAAACGGTAAGCATCCCTTCGGGGGGCGCGGCGACAACCGCTATGACCGCCGTGAACCTCCCGCCGGCGCCGCGCCCGATGGCTGCCTTGCCTAGAGTTGGCGAGGTTGCTGCCGAGCCCGCACGTCGAGTTGAAACGGCGGCGCCGTCTTCGCCCGTGCTCACGTCAACGATTGAGGCAGCGCCTTCGCCTCTAACCCTACAGCTCCAGGCCGCCATCGCCTCGAAGAACCTGCTGGAGCCGAAGCAGGCAAGCGCCTGGGACATCTATCAGCGGCTCGCCGCCGATCCGGCGACCGCTTCAGACGCGGCGCGACTGCGGCCCGCGCTCGCCGACGCGCTGGTCGCCGCGGGCCGTGAGATGGTTACAGGCCATGTTTACGCGGACAGCATCGCCGACCGCGTTGACGACTTTCGCCGCGCCGGCCAGATGCTGGCGCGCGCCCGGTCGCTCAATGGGGGGAATCCCGAAATCAGCACGCTTGAAAAATTGAGCGCCACCGAAGCGCTCATCGCTTTGCAGTTTTATGACGAAGCCGAGCGGGCGCTCGCTCAGTTGCAGGCCGTCAAGCTGGCCGCCGTCGAGAACGCGCTGGGCCTGGTGTATCAAGGGAAGTTGGACAACTTCCGCGCCGAACGCGCCTTTAAGCGGGCCGTCGAAATAGACCCGAACTGGGCAGCGCCCCACTACAACCTGGCTTTGCTTTATCGCAGTCAGCAGAACGAGGCGGCGCTTGGCGAACTGGAACAAGCGGCGACGCTCGACGCCAAGAACGCGGCCATGCACATGGCGCTGGGAGACGAATACTTCGCCAGGCAACAGTGGCCGCGCGCTGCCGAGAGTTATCGCAAAGCCATCGCGGTGAAGCCCGGCGACGACAACCTCCACACCAAGCTCGGCCACGCGCTCTACAGCCAGGGCTTGCAGGCGGAAGCCGACCGTGAGTATCAACGGGCGCGCGAGCTTCGCAGCCATCAGCAATAGCGCAGGGCCATTCAGTTCTGCGAAACAGGGATGAAAGAAAAACACAGAGGCACGGAGGCACGGAGGCACGGAGTCTTCTCTGTGTTCCCTCCCTGTCTCTGTGTCTCTGTGTTTAATTCGTCTTTATGAATGTCGAGAACTGATTGCCCTGGCAATAGCGCGGCAGATTCGCCGCTCGATCTTCATGAATACTGATCTCGCCAGCATAATTGGCGATAATGCCCTGCCCGTCCCGCACACCCATTTGCCAGCGGGCGCACTCCTGGTTAATCATCTTTATTGGATATGGATTCGACAGAAAAAGAGATCACGCGAAAGCTCAAAAAGCACCTCAAAGGCATCACCGCCGCGACGCTCGACGTGCTGGCCAAGCGGCTCGGTGTGCTGCCCGCCGAACGCATGCTGCTGACCACCGACATCGGCATCTCGCTTGCGACCTTAAACCTGCGCGCGGCGGTGGAGATGATGAAGGCCTCGCCCGAAGTCTCGCGGCTGATTGATGCCTCGGACATGCGTATCTGGGGCGAGATCGGCAAGCGGCTGTCGGCGACCAGTGCCGAAGCCGCCGCCACCTTCTTTCAATCAAGCGCCGCCGTCATAGACACCATTCCCGAAGACCTGCGCTCGCCCGTCCTGCGGCTGGTGAATAAACAGGCGGCGCTCTCTGCGAACACCGCGATGGACAGCTTTAGAAGCGCGCCGCAGATCATCCGGGCGATTAATGAGGTGGAGATGGCGGCGCAGATGCTGACCATCTCGCTTGAGCTGGCCCGCCATTCGGTCAAGCACAGCCATGACCTTTTCGTCGCCGCGCCGCAAGTGCTGTCGCAGATCAAAGTCAGCGGCGATGAATCACTGGTGCGTCGCGCACTGACCCTGACGGCGTCATTCGCCTACAGGTCGGGCGGCACCGCGGCAGAGTTCTTCGCCGACCTGCCGGCGGTCTTCAGTTCCGCCGAGCGCCAGCCCGTCGAGAAGCTCTTTACCATCACCGAGTCGTACCTGGATCGCAGCGGCGGCGTCGCTTTGCAATACTTCAAAGCGGCCAGCCGCGTCCTGACCATCGCCGGCATTGACTCATTCGAGCGCTGGACTGATCTGGCCAAACGCGTTGCCCTGCAAGGCAACGCCGCCAGTTATCACTTCATGAAGCAAAGCCCGCAGATCATCGCCGAGCTTGGCGCCCGCGCTCGCGCCAACCGGCGGGCCGAAGTCATTGCCGGCGTCCTGCAAGTGGTCGAAGAGATCGCCGACCGCAACACCGCCGCGGCGGTCGAATGCTTCAAGGCGAGCCCGGTTGCTTTGAGCGCCGCCTCGCTCGGCCAGTTCCGCGAATGGGCGCGGCGCGGCATCGAGCGCAGCACAGACAACCCGCGGCGCGTCCAGGCGTATTACGCCCTCGAATCAAAAGCCAGCCAGGAGGCGCTGTTTAAGATCGAAGGCGGCCTGACGCTCGATGCCGTATCGCACACGTTGCGCCTTTATGTCGAAGGCTTGACGGGGCGCGTGCTCACCATCGCGTCGCTGTCGGCAATTCCTGACGAATCGCGGATCGGTGACGGCAAGACGATCTATCTGCCATCGGTGGTCGCCGAGTTCGAGGAAGAGCGCGAAAACTTCCGCTTGTTCAAAGTTCTGGCCGCGCATGGCGCCGGGCAGATCGAGTTTCAAACCTACTCGATAGACGCGCCCGACACCCTCGCGGCGATGGCTGAAACGCAATCGGCTTTCGCGGGCCGCCGGCCCAGAGATCGGAAGTCAGAAGGCAAGGAGAAAAAGGGCGAGGGCAAAAAGTCGAAGAAGAGTCCGGGCCATCCGCAATCCGCACCCGAAGTGAATTTCCTCACCGTGCTTTCAGAGTATCCGAATGCCGAGCTGGCGTTGCGGTTGTTCACGACGATTGAAAATGGGCGCATCGATTTCCTGCTGCGGCAGACCTACCGCGGCATCCGGCGCGACCTCGATTTCGTGCGCCAGCGTTTGCGCGAGCGCCGCCCGCACATTGAAGACATCCCGGCGCACTTCGTCCCCTTCGAGCTGCTCTTTCAAGCGGCGATCTGCGGCGGCGCGACCGACGCGATGCGCCGCGCTTACCCGACGGTCGTGCGTGACATTGAAGCTATTCTCGGCTATTACATCTTTCGCACGGATGCCACGGTCGCTGATTCGCTGATGGCGACGCGGCAGATTTACGAGCTATTCACTGAGCAGCCGGCGCAGGGCGACACGCAAAACGATCAGCCAGACGATGGCGGCAGCGGCGAGACTCAGGGCGAGTCCGCCGTACCCGATACCGGCGAATCATCCGCCGACCAGCAACAAGTCGAAGCCCGCGAAGACCCTTTCAGTTTCTGGTCGAGCAACCAGACGCAAGAGGTCGCGCCCGACAGCGAGCTGCTGCAACACCTGAGCGGCGGCGAAACCGTCGAGCAGGATTTGCAGAAAGGCGACACGGCGTTTTACTACGATGAGTGGGATCGCGAGCTTGGCGATTATCGTTCGCGCTGGTGCCGCGTCATTCAACGCAGCGGCACGCGCGGCGGTCGCAGTTTCGTCGAGCTCGTCCGCAGTCGCTATGCCGGTGTCATCTCATCGATCCGCTATCAATTTCAATTGCTGCGCCCCGAAAACCTGCGGCGCATTCGCGGCGAGGTGGACGGCGAAGATTTCGACCTGCAAGCGGTGATTGACTACGCTCTGGACAAGCGCAGCACAGGCTTGATCGATGATCGGCTCTACACGCGCAAGCTGCGGCGCGAGCGCGACGTGGCCGTGTCATTCCTGCTCGATATGTCAAGCTCGACGGCGCGCACCATCAGCCGCAATCCGAGCTATCATTACACACAGCCCGGCCAGCGCATCATCGATATCGAGAAAGAGGGACTGGTGCTGATGAGCGAAGCGCTGGAAGCCGTTGGCGACATCTATTCGATTCAGGGCTTCACCAGCGAAGGCCGGCGCAACGTCAAGTTTTATGTCGTCAAAGATTTCAGCGAGCGCTATTCGGCGGATGTCGAGAAGCGCATCGGCGGCATTACCTATCAAAACAACACGCGGCTGGGAGCGGCCATCCGTCACGCTGCCGCCCGGCTCTCGGCCCAGGAAGCGCGCACCAAGCTGTTAATCGTGCTGTCGGATGGCAGACCCTATGATCACGACTATGGCGACAGCCGCTATGCGCGCGAAGATACGCGAATCGCCTTGCGGCAGGCGCGCATTGATGGCGTCGTGCCCTTCTGCATCACCATAGACCGCGAGAGCGAAGACCAGTTGCGTGATATGTACGGCGAGGTGGGCTACACGATCATCGACGACGTGTTGAGCTTGCCGGAACGCTTGCCGGGGATTTATAGCCGTCTGACGACATAGCAGGGGCTAGAGGCTAGGGGCTAGGGATTAGCGGCCGGAGGTTTTCTCTAGTCCCTAGTCCCTAGCCCCTGATGCCTACTCGTAGCGCAGTGCTTCGATGGGGTCGAGGCGCGAGGCTTTGCGCGCCGGCCAGACGCCGAAGGCCAGGCCGATGCCGATTGAAACGCTCAGTCCGGTAACCACCGCCCACATCGGCACCGATGCGGGCAGCGACGGGAAGATCAGCATCAATAAGTAGCTCGCGCCCACCGCCAGCCCGACGCCGAGGACGCCGCCTAAAAACGTCAGCGTCATGGCTTCAAAGAGGAACTGGCGGACGATGTCGCGGCCACGCGCGCCGATGGCTTTGCGGACGCCGATCTCTTTGGTGCGCTCGGTGACGCTCACCAGCATAATGTTCATCACGCCGATGCCGCCGACCAGCAAGCCCACCCCCGACACGGCGATGGCAATCAGGCCGACCATCGCGAAGATGCTGTCGAACTGAGTCACCAGCTTATCCACGGTTTGCAGGTCAAAGTTATTCGGCTCGCTGTATTTCACGCCGCGTTGACGGCGCAGAATCTCTTCGCACTGGTCGAGCGCCTCGTGAATCTTGCCGGTCCTGGCGCGGATGTTCAGCAGAATCCATTCGCTGCGGGGCGACATCTTGCGCCCGGTGTGGTAAGGAATGAAGACCGAATTGTCCTCGTCATTTTCGCCCATGAAGAAAGCGACCTTGCGTTTATCGAGGACGCCGACGATCTCGAACTCTTTGCCATAAAACTGCACCTTCGAGCCAATGATCTGGTTCTGTGTCGGGAACAATGCCTCGGCGACCATCGGGCCGATCACCATCACGTCGCGCTTGTGCTGGTCGTCAATCTCGTTGAAGAAGCGCCCCTCGGAAATATTGATGTTGGTGACGCCGGCATAATTCGCCGAAACCGCGCTGATGTTACCCTGCTTGTACTTCACATCCCCATTCGTAATCGTGCGCTGCTCGCCCTGAAGCCAGAGAAATAACTGGCTCGACACCGCTTCGACCGCCGGGGCCTGGTTGCGTAAGGCGTCGGCGTCTTCGTCGGTGAGCGGTTTGCGGTTGCGTTCTGACCGGTCGCGCCCGCCCATCTGGATGCCAGACGAGAGGTGAAAGGCGTAGATGTTATTAATGCCGAAGTCTTCGACGTACTGAATCAGATTGGAGCGCAAGCCAGTCAGCAGCGAAGCGATGGCGATCACCGTCGCCACGCCGATGACGATGCCAAGCACGGTCAGGAAACTGCGGAACTTGTGCGCCCGCACATTGTCGAGCGCCATGGTCAGGACTTCTTTGGACATGTAAGTTCTTTTCATGGCTGCTCCTCAATTCTTCGACAGCGCGACAATCGGGTCGAGCTTCGCGGCTTTCATCGCCGGATAGATGCCAAAGATCATTCCGATGCCGCCCGACGCGAATAGCGATAAAATGATGTACCCGAAGGTGATCGTCATCGGCACCGGCGTTGAAACGGAAATCAGCCAGGCGACGAAGGACGCAAGCAGCAATCCGAAGAAGCCGCCGAAAGCCGTAAGCAATCCTGACTCGATTAAAAACTGCATAAGGATATGTCGGCGTTTTGCGCCCAGCGCCTTGCGCAAGCCGATCTCGAAGGTTCGCTCGGTGACGCTCACCAGCATGATATTCATCACGACGATGCCGCCGACGATCAGCGAGATCATGGTGATCGGCGTCACCACGAGCGCGATGGTGCCGGTAAATTGATCTACGGAGTTGTTAACCGACTCAACGTCAACCATCCCGAAGTCGTCGAGCTGATTGCCCATCAGCTTGTGCTTGTTGCGCAGCTCGATGCGCGCTTCTTCGATGGCTTTCTGGAATTGTTCGCGGCTCGCCGATTTTCCATGCACCTGCAAAGACTGACGGCGACCGAACATGCGCTGCCAGGTGGTCAGCGGAATGTAAACCATGTTGTCCATCGAGTTGCCGAACATCGCCCCGCGCTTCTCTTCGACGCCGACGACCGTCATCGGCAGGTCTTTGATCTTCAGCGTCTTGCCAATGGGGTCCTGACCGGCAAAGAACTTCTCTTTCAGATCGTCGCCGATGACACAGACCATCTCGGCGCGCTCGACCTCGTGTGTCAGGATGAAGCGCCCTTCGGCAATCGTCTTGTCTTCGATTTCGGCCATGTTGGAGGTGACGCCGGAGATGATGGTGCCGAAAAGTTCCTGGCCGTCGTGCTTGAGGTCTTGCATGGTGTTGGCTTGCGCGCCGACTTCGGTGCAGGTAGCGCACTGGTGTTGCAACCACTCCGCGTCTTCCCACTTCAGCGGCTTGTTGCGCTTGTTCATGGCTTCCCACTCTTCATCAGAAAGGTGACCGACGGACGCCATCCGGGCGATCATGAAATGGTTGACGCCGAGCACTTTCGAAATTCGCTCGGTGACATAAGAATTCAGCCCGTTAATCGAAGCGCCGACACAGACCACCGAGGCGACGCCGATGATAATGCCGATCAGCGTCAGGAAAGCCCGCAGCTTGTGCGCGAATATCGATTGCAAGGCAATCTTCGCCGCATCAATATAAAATGAATAAATAGTTCTCATAGTAGCGAATCCCCAGTCGTGGCTGGCCTATTCGGTTTACGACTCTATAGCCGAGAATGTTTACGCTAATTTATACGCAGGCGGGACGGGCCGAGAGTGCAGAAGGAGCGTCTGCCGAGCCAGGATTTCCCGACTCGGCAGACTTGTTTCAGCGGTTCACGACGAGGGTGCTGGCGATGTGGTCAAAGGCGCTCTTGTAATTGCCGTATTCGTCCGTCGGCGCTACAAAGATCACGTAGAGCAGATCGCCATTGTCGGTGAACGTGGTCAGCAAGGTCACAGTCTCGGGACGCCCGGTGACCTCTGAGACGTTGTGCAACGAAACCGCCAGCGCATTGCGACCGCTCACGGTCGTGCGCCAGGGCGAGCCGCTGCGACGCAATTCGCTATTGCCCTGCGCTAGCGACTGGATCAACTCATCGGTCGCTGCTTGCAGGTTGCTGCTCGACGCGCGCGTCAGCTCGACCTGCGCTCCATGCGTGAAGGCGATGTTTCCATTCTCCGAATGGTAGCCGCCTTCTGGCGCGTAGGTCACTTCGTTATTGTCTGTGCGGATTTCGCGCCAGTTATCAGGCACCGACAGGCGCACCAGCCCGGCGTCGTAAGTGCGGTAACGCGACGACGGGTAGCCGACATTGCGCGATCCCCCGGCATCCGTGTCGCGCGGATAACGACGCACGTCGCGATCCGTCCGCTCGGTCTCGTCGGGATAGCGGCGGGGGTCCCGATCCGTCCGTTCGGTTTCGTCCGGGTAGCGACGCGAATCCGGGTAGCTCTGATCGTTATCCTGCGGGTAACGCCGCGAATCGTCCTGCGGATAGCGCCGCGAATCGGGATAGCGCCCACCGTTGCGCGCGGCTTCGCTCATCGAGCGGGCGCGCGGCATATCGCGCAGACGCGCTTGAATGTGGTGGAAGTCCTGCGAATCGCGCTCGCCGTTTTGAACGTTCAACAGCTCGGCCTCGTGGTTGATCGCTTCAAAGCGGTTGCCGGGGTTCGGGTGATCGCTCATCCACTCAGGCCCGCCCTTGCCGCCCGTCTGTTCGAGAATGCGAAACATATTGGCAAGCTCATGCGGGTCGTAGCCGGCGCGCGCCATAATCTGCGCGCCGAGCATATCGGCCTGGCGCTCATAATCCCGGCTGAAGCGCAGAAAAGCCGCGCCGATGCCCATCTGGCCCGCCGCGCCGACCACCTGGCCCGCGCCGCCGCCGATGACCGCGCCGAGTATCTGCGCCGCAACCGAGCCGACCTGATACTTTTGCGCTTTGGCCGCCTGCGCCGTGCCGTGCCGCAAGGCGACGTGGCTGATCTCGTGCGCCATCGCGCCTGCGAGCTGGCCTTCGGTCTGCGCCGTCTCGATCAACCCGCGATTGACATAGGTAAAGCCGCCCGGAAGCGCGAAGGCGTTGACATCACGCACGTCAACGACCTTGTAGGTATACTGGAACTCCGGGTGTTGAAACTCGCTCGGAATCGCTTCGGCCAGCCGCGCTCCGATGCGCGCGACGTATGCTTGCGAGGCGCTGTCGTTGAGCAGCGGCATCTGGCGCTCGGCCTGCTGCGCCGCCTGTCGCCCTAGCTCTACGTCTTTTGAGGGACTGTAAGGGTTTTTCGGAGCGATGACGCGGGTTTGCGCCAGAATGCCCAAAGGCAAAATGAGCAACGCCACTAAAAGGCTGGCGCTGAAACTTCGAATCCTACTCATAGCAACCTCCACGAATCACGCCTCAATGGATTTATTGTTTAAATCGAAATCTCGACTCCACTCGGACGGTTCGACCAGAACCATTGTATAGGATTCTTCAAACGTCGTAAAAGTTGTAGCCCGACGACTGCCGACCGCCGCTCATCTCTCCCGCGGCGGTCGGCAGTCGTCGGTCATTCATCAGCGATAAATATAGGACTGACTCTTCTTCTGATCCCAGGACACAGAGTCTATATGCTCCGGGTCGGAGGCGAAAATTTCTTCGCTCAGCTTATCGGTGCTGATACGCGGGCTGATATTGACATAGTAGACGATCTTGCCCATCGGATCGGCTTCGTCTTCGCGGTCAATTTTGCGCAGCTCGGAAGTCAGTTGATAGCGGTCAAAGATTTCGCGCAACATCTCGTCGGTCTCATCAACGCGGCGGGTCATGACCATTAACTCAAGCGAGCGGAAGACCTGCGCCGGCTCGTAGTATTCCAGCACCCACAGCATCACCAGCACGAAGAGCGCCGAAATCACCGCCAGCTCGATTTTGCCTACGCCGGTCGCCAACCCGACGCCAAGACAGACCAGCAAGACGGTGATCTCTTTCGGGTCGCGGATGTTGGTGCGGAACCTGACCAGCGAGGCCGCCGCAAAGATGCCAAAGGCGCGCGCCGCATTGTCTGCGACGATCATCATCATGGCCGAAGCGACGACGGCGAGCAGAATTTGGGTTTGCGCGACATACGGATTGCGCTGCATGACCGGCACGTCTTTACGCGGGCGGAAGGCCAACAGCGAGGTCAAAAGCGCGGCCAGTGCCAGCCTCAAAGTGATGCGCGCAGCCATCGCGACGACGCCTTCTTCAGGCAGGTTGGCATCCGTTTGCGAACTTGGCAGACCGGGAATTGGCGAATCACTGGCCGCCGGCGTCGCCGGTTGGGTGGCCGGTTGTGCAGGCGCGGTCGCAACGGGCGGCGTCCGTGCAGGGGTTGTCGTGGTCGTCCGCGAAAAGATAAAGTAGGTCGCCAGCGCCAGGATCGCCGTGGCAATGACGATAGCGCCGACGATGATCGCCGGTTTGGGAATTGACTTCGTCAGACCTCTGCCACGCCGAGGCCGCCGCCCGCCGTCACCGGCGCGACGTATTGCTTCCTGCGCTTCGTGACGGACACGCTGGTATGACAAATCATCGCTCCAGCGCCGATCTCTTTCATCGTGCCAATCGTCGTATTCGTCTCTGCTGAACCGGTCGTTGCGGTCGGGCATATCGCTCTCCTATACACATATAAAAATTGCTGAGCAGTAGAGAGCAAGCATCGTGCCCGTTGGGTGAGGCGCGGGGCGGCGGATTCAAGCTATTGAATCCAGGGGTGATGTGGCAATGCTTAGCGATCTGTTCAGGCGGCGAAGGCGTTGCCGGCAGTTCCGTGACTGCTTTTAATACTGCGAGGTTGTTGGGAAGAGCGTCGCCTACTCGACGCCTTCCATCGTTTCAGCGATAACCTGATGAACAACCGCTTTGAGATCGTTGGTTTCGGCAAACTTGCGTAACTGGCGGTCGGCGCTGGTGCCTTGCTCAAGAATGGTGTGAACATATTCCAGCTCTTTGCGGCAGCCCAGCTCGTCTACGACATCGTCAACGAAGTCGAGCAGCTCAAGGATCAGGTCGCGCACCGGCACTTCTTTCTGCTTACCGAAATCGATCAGCTTGCCCTCAAGCCCCCAGCGCACCGCCCGCCACTTGTTCTCCTGGATCAGCGCGCGGCGATAGAGGCGAAATCCCATATTCTGCCGGTAGAGCTTGTAGAGCTTGGCGGTGATCGCCTGGAAGAGCGCCGCCAGCGCCAGCACCTCATCGATGCGCGAGGGCAGGTCGCAGATGCGAAATTCGAGGGTCGGGAAGTTCGGGTGCGGGCGCACGTCCCACCAGATTTTTTTCGGGTTGCTGATGCAGTTGGTCTTCAGCAGCAGGTTGACGTAGTTGCTGAACTCGGAATGCGACGAAAAATAATCAGGGATATCCGTGCGCGGGAATTTCTTGAAAATCTCTGAACGGTAGCTCTTCAAGCCTGTGTTCGTGCCCATCCAGAAAGGCGAGCTGGTCGAAAGCGCCAGGACGTGCGGCAGGAAATAGCGCGCCGCGTTCATCAGGTGAATCTGCGCCTCGCGGTCGTCAATGCCGATGTGGACGTGCATGCCGAAGATCAACAGCGATTGCGCCAGCATCTGCATCTCGTTAATCAGCGCGTCATAGTGCTCGTGCGGCGTGATCTTCTGATCTTTCCAGCTTGAGAAGGGATGAGTTGAAGCGGCAGCGATGCGCAGGCCCTTTTTGCCCGCCAGCTCTGAAACCGTACGACGCAGGCGCACCAGCTCGGCGCGCGCTTCCTGAATGTTTTCGCAGATGGCGGTGCCGACCTCGACCATTGACTGATGCATTTCGGGCTTCACCTGCTCGCCGAGGATCATGCGCCCTTCCTCGATCATCTCGGTGATGTGCGAGCGCAGCTCGCCGGTTTCGGGATCAATGATCTGAAACTCTTCTTCAATTCCCAGCGTGAAATTCGCCATCAAATTCTCCTTAACTTAGCCATCAATCGCACAGCAAGGTCGGCACCATGCCTGCGCCCGAAGTGACGTTGGCCAGCGACGACGAGGACAGGCGCGTGAAGCCGCCCTGCACTTTGCCGAAGAACAGCAGCGGGTCAACGTCGAGCAATTGTTCGATCATCTCAACGCGGCCTTCCGCCTGATCAATGTAGGGGAACAGCTCGCGCGACGTGGTGACGCGCTCCTGCGCCAGGTAATCGCCGCGCAGCGCCGCTTCAATGGCCGCATCCCATTCGCCCTCGCTCGACTCCCAGCCGATATAAACGCCGTGCCCGCCATAGTCATCGTTCGGCTTCAGCACCAGGTTATGGCGCTGCTCGCGGATGTATTCAAGCAAGTCCACCTCTTGCCCGGCGTGCGTCGTGCGAGCGGCTTCGACGCGCCGCGTCCACGGGACGTGTTGCGCGATGGCCCGGCGCTCGGCTTCGGTGAAGTAATGCTGATGGCGCTCGTCGGTCAGCACGCCGAAGAGCATCTTCTTGTGGACGTACTTGGTGCGGAACGAATTGACGAAGACGGCGGCCTGTTGTTTGTAAGCGTTGATGAAGTCGCCGCACTCGTCCTTCTTCTCAAGCAGCTCGGTCGTCAGCACGCGGCGGTAAACCAGATCAATGCGGAAATCTTCGTGATAGAGCTCGCCGCCGCGGAGGCTGACCTCGCGCGGGTCGGCAATCGTCGCCGCGTAGCCGTGCTGCTCGAAGTAAGCTTTAAACATCTCGAACTCGCGCTGCGTCGGCAAGCCTTTGTAATCCACGATGCCGATTTGCGGGCGCTCGCCCTGGCCGCGCGCCACCGCGTAAATCTTCAGCAGCGCGTCGAGCATGTGCTGGCGGCAATACATCGGCGCGACATCGTGCGTCTTGCGGAACTCGCGCATCAGCGGCAAGTCCATGAATATCTCCGCCGCCACATCGGCATAAGCGATGCCCGCCGGGCATTCGGCGTTCAGCTCAACGAACTGATAACTGCTCGTGGTCAGGAACGAATCCAGGCGCGAGGTGACAGAGACGTCCGGGTATCCGGGGTCTACGGCGACCAGCTCGCGCTCGCCCGCGGTCAGCCCGATCTGCTCCAGCATCAAAGCGTCGCCGGGCGCTTCGCGTCCGACCTTTTCAATGGCGCTCCAGACGGTCTCGCAAGCCGCGGTGATGCGTCGCCATTCGTCGCGGGTGACGAAGTGGGGCCGCAGGTAAGGCGTCAGCAAGCGCCCGCCAAAGATCAATTGCACCTCGTTCAGGCGAGCTTCAAGAAAATCGCGTGACGCTTCAAGCAACTGCGGCTGCCGCTCGATCAGCGCGTTGTATTCCTGCACGGCGTCGCTCATCGGGGTCCTTTCTATGCGCCGGCAATCTGGCCGACGCCGGGCCGCTTGATCTCGTCGTTGAGCAGATCGATCCAGCGATGCTGCTTCAAGGTCGGCTCGCCGTGCAGCGCCGTGTCTACGGCGAGGTCTGCGACCTTCTCGACCATCCACTTGAAGTAAATTGACCCGACCGACCACCAGTCGGCGTCGGGCGCGGGGTTCATGTAATCAATCGCGTAGGGGATGCCGTCTTTGATCGCAAACTCGACGGTGTTGATGTCATAGCCGAGCGCTTCGTTAATCAGAATGGTCTCGCGGCGCACGCGATCTTCGGTCGCCGGGTCGAGGTAATTGTCAACCACCAGGTAACGCTGGAAGGTCGGGTCGTAAGTCATCGGGCAGACATCGCGCTTGCCGATGCAGTACGAGCGCACGTAATGATCGAAGGGGATGAACTCCTGCAAGACCATGCAATCGGTGCCGCTGGCGTCGTACTTCTCCATCAGCTCTTCGAAGGTGTTGACCCGCGACACCCCGCGCCAGCCGCCGCCGTCGTACGGTTTGATGAACGCCGGCAGGCCGACATAATCGATGATGCCCTGCCAGTCGAGCGGGTATTCCAGGTTGCGTAAGCTCTCCGACACCACGCCCTCTTTATACTCTTTCTGCGGCAGCAGCACGGTCTTGGGGATGGCAATGCCGAGGTAAGTGGCCAGCGAGTAGTTGAAGAATTTATCGTCCGCCGTCCACCAGAAGGGATTGTTTAGCACCTTGGTGCCTGAAAGCACTGCCGACTTCAAGTAGGCGCGGTAGAACGGAATCTCATGCGAGATGCGATCTACGATGGTGTCGTATTCGAGCGGCGCGGCCATGCGCACCCCGCCAAGCTTGACATATTCGGCGGTGACGCCGGCGTTCCGCCCGTTGATTTCGCTGATGAGCGCCTGCGGAAACGTCCCCTCGCGCCCGACGAGTATACCAATCTTCATAGCTCCCTCCGATTTCTTAGCCTGCGGGGATTCTATAGCAGTGATTTCAAGGCGGCAACCAAAAGTCCCGACCGCTTGTGCAAGGCGCAGCCGGTGTTGAATGGCGCGCAATAACGTAGGGCAGCGGCATTCTCTCGGTGGCGCGGCGACCGGCTGCGCCGGCGCTTCGTGATGTGCTAGAATCTTTTGGGTTGGAAACACTACCAGAGGTTATCCCAGTAAACTGATTTAGAGTTTTGGAGGAGAAGCTAACTTGGGACGCTTGATTGCCACGCGATACATCAGTGCCACGCGGCACGTTTTTGCTCTACTGCTCATCGCTTTCATCACCGGCGCACCGCTGGCCATAGCACAGCGCCCGGCGGCGCCGGCTCAACAGAAAGACGATAGCAAGCTGCCGTCAGATAAAGAGCTGGAAAAGAAGAAAGCCGAGGCCAAAGCCACGCAGACGAAGCTGTCGCCGGTTGAGCTGCTGGTTGAGACGGCGATTTTTGCTTATGGCGGGCGTAAAGGGCTCGAAACCGCGCGCGCCGCCATTCAAGAGGAAGGCACGATCCGGCTGGCCAGCGATCAGGGCGACCTGACGGGCAATTACAGCCTGCGCGCCATGCGGCGCGAGAAGTCCTGGCAGGATTTGCTGCGCGTTGACCTGGAGATGATGTCGCCCGGCAGCGCCGATGGCAACCGGCCGGCCATCAAGTACGTCATCGGCTTTAACGGCGCTAGCGTCTGGTCGGCGCAGAACGGCCAGTATATGACTTTGAATCCGAGCGCCGAGCGCGCCTTTCGCGCCCAGTTGACGCACGAATACACGGCCCTGTTGCGCTACAAAGAAGACGGCTCGAAGATCGAGCTGGTCGGCCCGGACACGGTGGTCGGCGTCGAGACAAACATGATCGACCTGACGACGCCCAACGGCGACAAGACGCGCTTCTGGGTCAGCGTCAAGACCTATCGCGTTGTGCAGTGCGAGTATGAAGTCAAGCTCGACGACAGCCAGCCGCCGACGAAATACCTGCTGAAATACTTCTACACGCCGTTCAAGGTGGTGCAGAACACGCTCGTGCCTGTACGCCGTTTGATGACCCAGGATGGCAAATTTGTTCAGGAGATCATCATCAACACGGCGGTCTATTCAGCGAAGATTGACCCGGAAGTCTTTCAGCACCTTCAGGAGCAATGAAGAATTGCGGATTGCGGATTGCGGATTATCGAACTCATCCCTGAATTCTATTCAATATTGGGCAATATTAAGCTCTGAAGAGAATCCGAGGTTCCAGATTCCGCAATCCGCAATTCCTAAAGTCCCAGGTACTCATTAACCGTGATGCCGACGCGCTGAAGAAAGCGGTCGGCCATCGAAGGCAGGTCGTCAATCGTTTCATCCAGCGATAACCGCTCGACGCGCCACATCGGCACGAAGACATGACTGAGGCCGATGTTGCGCTCGCCACGAACGATCATCGCCGTCCAGTCGTCGAACGCGTTCAGATCGATGCCGCGCAGGAAAACCCCCGCCGTGTTCAGCTCATACATCAAGCCCCAAAGCTTTTCGCGCGGGCTGTGCAGATAGACGATCACCGGCGAGCCGGGTGTAATGCGCATCAAAGGGTGGCCCATTTCATTCATTCGTCACCTTCGAATTGTCGCCGGCGGGTTTCTCGCTCAGTAGCTCATCGATGCGCCAGCTCAGCCGCTCGACGTAACGGTCGGCATCGCCGCCCATTCCCTGTTCGCGGAAGGCGACGCGCCCCCGGCGGTCAAGAATAACCATCGTCGGGATGCCGCTGACGCCGAACGCCCCGGCCCCGGTTTCATCATAAGCCACGGGCAGGCGAAAACCGTTGCGCTCGATGAAGGGGCGAACGGCGAGCCTGCGCTCGTCCACGCTGATGGCAAGAAAAATCACCTCCGGGTTGGCGGCGTATTTCTTGACGGCTTCCTGAAGCCGCGGCATCTCGACCATACACGGCCCGCACCATGTCGCCCAGAAGACCAGCACCGCCACTTTGCCTTTGAGGTCCGCAAGGCTCACGGCTTTCTTGTCGAGCCGTGTCACTTTGAAGTCGGGAGCCGCCACATCCATGCGGGTCGCCAGCAATCGCCGCTTCTCTTCGTCGCGGACTCCCGCGGTCGTCGTCGTCAAAGCGCGATAACGCTGCATGGCTTGATCGAAGTCTGCCGAGGCCGCCTGCGCCGTGCGCCCAAGCTTGCTGTAAACCAAGGGCAGTTGCGATTGGACGATTCGGTTTCTGTAATCTTCATCGCTGACGGCGGCGAGCAAGTACTTCGCGGCCTTATCGTACTTGCCTTGCGCCTGATAAAGCTCGGCAAGCCAGAGAACGCGGGGCGGCAGGCCAAGCTCGCGCAGGTCGGCATCACGCCAGAGGACATAGCCGTCGCGTTCGACCTGCTTGACGACCGCTTCCAGCGGGCCGCTCAACTCGCCAGCGGCGTCGGCAATCCGTCCCTGCCGCAGATGCACGAAGCCGAGCGCCATCTGCGCGTCCAGTTTGAGCCGCGCAATCAGCGGCTCGCGGTCGGCGGGCGGCTCGCCGGCAACCAGCGGCGAATCCGTCGTCAGGCCCTGCGCGATCTTCACGGCGTCTTTAGCGACCGCTTCAGCGTGATCGAGATTGCCGTGCCGCTCGGCAAGAACGAGCGCGACTTTGGCTCGCGCGAGAACCATCAAATAAGCCGTCCCCGTCGCATGAGCGATCCACGCATCACCGATTTCCGCGAGGCGAGCGATGGGCGACGCCGCTTGCTGGGCCCGGATGCGAAACATCTCTGAATAAATCAGCGAAGCGCGCGGGTCAGCGGGATAACGGGCGATGAAGGCGTCAAGCAGGCCGGCCCGCTTGTCGTTGTCCGGTTCTTCAAAAGCGCGCTGAGCAAGAATGTTTTGTGCCCAATCGCCTTTCGGATACTCACTCAATACACGGTCATTGATCTTCTCCATCGCCTGTTCATCGGCGATCATCTCGAAGCCCTTGCTGGCGATGGCGAGCGCCGGCTCGCTCTTGTTTGCGGCGAGCAGCCGGTCAATCTCCGCGCGGACCGCTTGCGCCTGCGTTTCAATGTCCGGCCGCTTCAACATCACTTCCCACTTGAGCGCGTAGGCGGGCAGGTAGGTGGCGTCGCGGCCAATCGCGCGATCACAGACCGCGATGGCTTCGTCATTTCGCCGCGTCAGCATCAGGGCAGCCGCGAGCGAATGAAGCAGGTCGGGGCGCTGCGGCGCCAGCTCGACGGCGCGGCGAAACGACTCGAATGCCTTTGCCTCAAGCGCGGCGTCTCTGGTCGCCACACTCTTGACGAAGCGGGTCTTGCCGAGCCGCTGGTACAGGTCGGCGGCATTCGGCTCGCGTTTAAGGGCGTCTTCCAGCAGCACGATGGCTTCATCATAACGCTGCTGCTTAATCATCAGGTTGACGGCTTCTTCGGATGTTTGGCTGGCAGAGGCTTGCGGCTTTTCCGGCTGCTGCCGCGCCATTGCCGCGGGCACGATAAGGAAAAGTAGAAGGTTAAGGACAATTACTTTGCGACTCATGCAGATGATTCCTCCACGCGCGGCTGGCAATTATCGCTCGACGATCATGGCGATTCCCTGCCCGCCGCCAATGCACAGCGCCGCGAGCCCGCGCCGGACGTTGCGGCGACGCATCTCATAGAGCAAGGTCACCAGGACACGCGCGCCGCTTGCGCCAATCGGATGACCCAGAGCGATTGCGCCGCCATTGACGTTGACGCGCGCCGGGTCAAGGCCAAGCTCACGGACGACGGCGAGACTCTGCGCCGCAAAGGCTTCGTTCAGCTCGAACAGATCGATATCGGCAAGCGTCAGCTCGGCTTTTTCAAGAGCCCGCTCAATGGCCGGCACAGGCCCCATTCCCATTAGCTTAGGATCAACGCCGCCCGCCGCGTAAGCGACAATGGTTGCCATCGGCGCCAGCTCCATCAAACGAACGCGCTCCTGGCTGGCGACAATGAGCGCCGCCGCGCCGTCGTTGATCCCCGAAGCATTGCCCGCCGTCACCGAGCCGTTCTCTTTCATAAACGCCGGGCGCAATTTCGCCAGCGCATCCGCGTTGGTAGCAGCGCGCGGGTACTCGTCGGTTTGAAAAGCCAGCGGCTCGCCTTTCTTCTGCGGGATCATGACCGGCACGATCTCTTCCTTGAAGCGGCCCGCGGCGATGGCTTCGGCGGCACGGCGCTGGCTCTCCGCGGCAAAAGCATCCTGATCGGCGCGCGCGATGCCATACTTGGCGGCGACGTTTTCGGCGGTAATCCCCATGTGGCAACCGGCCAGCGCGCAGGTCAAGCCTTCGCTCAACAGCGAATCGATCATCTCGCCGTTGCCCATGCGATAGCCCCAGCGCGCCTCCTTTAACAAATAAGGCGCGCGGCTCATCGATTCAACGCCGCCGGCGATAATCAAGTCAGCGTCGCCGGCGACGATGGCTTGCGCGGCCAGGGCAACGGCTTTCAGCCCGGAGCCACACACCTTGTTGACGGTGAACGAAGGCACCGCATCAGGGATGCCGGCGGCGATTGCCGATTGCCGCGCCGCGTTCATGCCGCCGCCGGCTTGCAGCACGTTGCCCATAATGACTTCTTCAATGTCGCCCTTATCTATTCCCGCACGCTGCGTTGCGGCTTCGATAACGACGCGCCCTAGCTCGCGGGTTGGCGTGTCTTTGAGTGCGCCGCCAAACGACCCGATAGCCGTTCGCGCGCCGCTGATAATGACGGCTCGTGTCATGATGCTTCCCTCTTAACGCTCGCTGACGCGCACATCATCAAACGCTTGATCGTTCTGTGCGTAGCAGAACAGCCCGACCTTGCCGCTTCTGTAAGCCGTGTCCCGCACATCAAACAATGGCTGCCCATCCAGCTTGCCGCTCAGGTGGTCGCCCTCGGCGGTGACCTCGATTTGGAGCTCGGCTCCCTGCTTATAAGTGCGCTGTGTCGACCAAAGTTCAGTGTAGTCAGCGCCTTCGCGTTTGTCTAACCGCGCCAGCGGGCCGCCGCTCATCCCATCATTGATGAGGAGCAGGCGATAGAAATGCTCGCCGTCCTGTAGGCGAAAGACCACGCCGAAGCCGTCGTTGTCATTCGCCTTGGCTTTCACAGTGAAGGCGTAATCCCGCCAGCTTGCGAAGCCCGCGACCAACATGGTGCCGTACCAGCGCCCAATGAAATCGCCGCGCCGGCCCCAGATATTGCTGCGCTGGTGCAACCAGCCGTCCGCTTCGACGCGCCACACCGATGGCCCCTCGACCGTTTCAGGATCGTCCATCACCGCCCAGCGCGTCAGCTCGCCGCCGTGAAATCGCTCATCAAGCAAGATGCTTTTGCAGGCGAGCACGCCAAGCAGCGCCGCTAACCACAGCGCGCAAGCGAGCCTTCGCGCGACGCTTGCGGAGAGGGCGATTCGCATTAGGGCGAGGGGCTTCACAAAGCGACTTTGGCGGGTTGAGCGGCGGGCTTGCGCGAGCGCAGCCGTTCGACTTCGACATGGCCTGCGGGATGGGCTTGGTACAAAGCGAAGTTTTCAACCTCGATGCAAGAGAGCGGGCTTTCACTGTCGCCACTGGTATCTATGCCGACGCAACTGCCGTGGATGTAGATGCCGAAGCGGCGCGTGCGCCCGTCTTTGGGCAGATAATGCGTCGGCGTGTGGCCAAAGAAACAGAGCTTGCCTTCATAGCCTCTGAAGAAGTCGAAATCGCGAGTCCAGAGCAGCACGTCCGGGTCGGTGTTCTCCGGCAATTCGCCGGGGATCAACCCGGCGTGAACATAGATCGCCTGCTCGTCTTCGTGATAGTAGGGCAAGCTGCGCATGAACTCGACGTGCGCTTCGGGGATGTGAATATCGGAAACGTCCTGCAATTCGTCGAGGTCAAACCCATAGCCGGTCAGCGTCGCCAGCCCGCCGTTTTCAGGGATCAGCCATTGCAAGTCGCCATAGTCGAGACAATCGAGCATCATCTGTTCGTGGTTGCCGCGCAGGACGACGACGTTCGGGTTATCGTTTGCAAGTTTCATGATGCGCTCGATGACACCGGGCGCATCCGCCCCACGGTCGATGAGATCGCCCAGGAAAACGATCTTGTCATTATGAATATCCCACGGCACGTTGTGGATCAGTTGATCCAGCAGATGCGGTCGCCCGTGAATGTCTCCGATTACATAAGTCGCCATGAATAATGTCCTTCAATGAGTTCAATTCTTAGTAACGGTGCTTCATCATTTTTCGGCGCGGCGCATCAGCTCGTTAGCGCGGCGAAAGGCGGCGCCGGTCTGCGTCAGGCCGCCGCCTGCCGCCAGCTCCCCGCGCAGCGTTTCAAGCGTGCCGATGATGCGCCCGAGCGCGGCGGCAATCTCATCACCATTCGTCGCGCAAATATCTTCCCACACCGACCAGTGGCTTGCCGCCAGCCGCGTCATATCCGCAAAACCCGCGCCCGCCAGTTGCGGCATCATTTCATCGTTGGCGTCGGCGACACTGACGGCCAGCGCGGTCGCCAATACTTGCGGCGCATGACTGATGGCCGCGACCACATGATCATGACGCTCGGCGCTCATAACCACGGGCCGCGCGCCGATGGCGCGCACCGCTTCAATGAACAGTCGCAACGCCACCGCGTCCAAACCCTTCGGCACAGGGTCTTCGCCAATCAAGGCATAAGCCGAATCGCGGAAAAGGCCGGCCCGCGCATTGGCCAATCCGCGTTCGTGACTGCCGGCCATCGGGTGGCCGCCGATAAAAGTCGCGCCCTCGGTAATCGCCGTTCGCGCGGCCCCGCAGACCTGCCTTTTGGTGCTGCCGGCGTCGGTGACAATCGCGCCGCGTTTCACCTGTTTGCCATGCGTTTGCAGAAAATCCAGAATGCCGCCGACCGGCGCCGCCAGGTAAATCAGGTCGGCAGGGCAGAAGCCGCCGCCGGCAAACGATTCTTCGATCTCGTCAATCAGGCCGCGCCGCAGCGCCTCTTCCAGCGTCGCCCGATCATCCCAGCCGCTGATGCGCCGGGCAAGGCCCGCCTCTTTCGCCGCCATCGCAAACGACCCGCCGATCAACCCGACGCCGACGATGGCAAGCCTCTCAAAGATCATAAGCCCTTCACCTGCCGCCTCAACGGCTCGCGGCTTCGACGCCCGGCGCAAGCTCGCGGTCCACGGCGCGAGCGATCAGCCGCAGCCGGTGCATCAACTCTTCAAACTGCTCGGGCAGCAATGACTGCGCGCCATCGCAGAGCGCCGATTCCGGGTCGTGATGGACTTCGATCAACAACCCATCGGCACCCGCCGCCACTGCCGCCTGTGCCAGCGGCGGCACCTTGTCGCGGCGGCCCGTGGCGTGGCTCGGGTCGGCGACGACCGGCAGGTGCGACAGCTTCTTGAACACAGGGATGGCCGAAATATCGAAGGTATTCCGCAGATAAGTGTCAAACGTGCGGATGCCGCGCTCGCACAGAATGACATCGTGATTGCCGCCCGACATGACGTATTCGGCGGCAAGCAGAGTTTCTTCGATAGTCGCCGCCGGGCCGCGTTTCAGCAGCACAGGCTTGTTGATGCGCCCGACTTCGCGCAGCAGGTTGAAGTTCTGCATGTTGCGCGCGCCGATTTGCAGGATGTCAACGTAGCGAATGAAGAGCGGAATCTGCGACGGCTCCATGACTTCGGATACGACCAGCAAATCGTTACGGTCTGCCGCCTGCCGCAGGTACTTCAAGCCCTCCTCGCCCATGCCTTGAAATGAATAAGGCGAGGTGCGCGGTTTGAAAGCGCCGCCGCGCAGCACTTTCGCGCCCTGCGCCGCAACGATCTCGGCAATCGCCATCACCTGATCGCGGCTTTCGACCGTGCAAGGCCCGGCCATCATGATGACCTCTGGCCCGCCGATGACGACATCTTTAATCTTGATCTGCGTTGATTCGGGTTTGAAGCTGCGGCTGGCGAGCTTATAGGTCGAAGTGATGCGATGGACTTCCTTGACGCCGTCGAGCAACTCGATGTCGCGCGTGTCAACGATGCGCCCGCCGACCGCGCCCAGCACGGTGTACTGCACGCCCGTCGAACGGTGAATGTCGAATCCTAACCTGACCAGCTTCTCGATGACGGCGGAAATCTGCTCGTCGGTCGCCGCCTCTTCCATCACAATGACCATAGCGCGCTCCTGAAAACTCGGCGTGAATTACGAACAAGTATTATAGCGATGCCCGCCGCCTTTTGCCCGGTGAACCGGATGGATTAATTGGCGCGCCGCTTTTTCCGAGGGCTCGCCTTCGCCGCGGGCCGCCGCATCTCCTCCATCTCATGCTCGACGGTGACGCGCTCGATGCGCCGCGATTCGTCAATGATGCGCTCGAAGAGCCGCCGCATGCCTTCCTCGTCGAGCGGCCCGCCGTTGATCCGTGTGACGTGCTCCAGCACTTCCTTTTCGCGTGACGGCGAGTAAACCGGCTGGCCGATGTCGCGCTTGATGCGGCCAATCTCGATGGCGCACGTCGAGCGCTGATTCAGCAGACGCACCAGCTCTTCATCTATGCGATCAATTTCGTCACGCCAATCTTCGATGCTCAATGCGGTTCGCCCCTTTGAGGTTTCAGTTTAATCACCCGACCGGCCAGCGGCAATACTATTCACTTTGCCGAGTCGCAGGCGACAGCAATTCGCGCGTCAGCCGGCCGACTCGCTCGACTAACGAATCATCTTCAGCGTGCCGGGCGATCTCTGCGACAATGCGGCTGCCGACCACCGCGGCGTCGGCATGTTGCCAGACTTCGGCGACGTGTTCAGGAGTTGAAACACCAAAGCCGACGGCGACCGGCAGAGCGGTGAACGGTCTGACGCGCTGAACTAGCAGACTGGCCGCATCCGAAAGGCTCTGGCGCACGCCGGTAACGCCCGCGCGCGACACGGCGTAAACAAACCCGCTGCACGCCTCGGCGACTCGCTTGATGCGCTCATCCGTGCTGGTCGGCGCCACCAGAAAAATCGTGTCTACTTCGACGGCGCGCATCTGTCGAATCAAATCGCCCGCCTCTTCCGGCACCAGGTCGGTCACCAGCAATCCATCAATGCCGGCTTCACGCAGCTCGCGACCGAGCAATGCTTCGCCCAGTGACAACAGCGGATTGAAATAGCTGAACAGCACAATCGGAATCTCGCTCTCATTGCGAATGCGCCGCACGAGGCTCAAACAATCGCGCACCGTGACCCCATTGCGCAAGGCGCGCTCGGAGGCGCGTTGAATCACCGGCCCATCGGCCATCGGGTCAGAAAAAGGCACCCCCAGCTCGATGATGTCCGCGCCGCTTTTTTCAAGCTCAAGAATGAGCCGCGCGGTCGTTTCCAAATCGGGATCGCCGGCGGTGATGTAAGGAATGAACCCTTTGCGGCTGGCCCGGCGCAACGCGGCAAACTTGTCAGCGATTCGCGTCATCGTTCGCCCCGCCGCTTGAGCAACATCTCGGCAACCGTGTTGACATCCTTATCGCCGCGCCCCGACAGGTTGGCGATGATGATGGCTTCACGCGGCATGCGCGGCGCGGCCTTAATGACTTCGGCAATGGCGTGCGCGCTTTCGAGCGCCGGGATAATCCCTTCGAGCTTTGCCAGCAACTCGAATGCGGCGAGCGCTTCTTCGTCATTCGCTGAAGTGTAATCAATCCTACCCACGTCGTGCAGGTAAGCATGCTCCGGCCCGATGGCCGAATAATCGAGCCCGGCAGATACCGAATGGGTCAGCGCCACCTGCCCGCCTTCATCCTGCAAGAGGTAGCTGCGCGTCCCCTGCAAAACGCCGGGCCTGCCGCCGCTGAAGCGCGCCGCGTGCTGGCCCAGCTCCAGCGAATGGCCGCCGGCTTCGACGCCGATCATCTTCACCTGTTCATCACGAATGAAGTCATAGAACAGGCCGATTGAATTACTGCCGCCGCCGACGCAGGCAACCAACAAATCCGGCAGGCGCTTTTCCCGCTCAAGTATCTGCGCCCGCGCCTCGCGGCCAATCACCGATTGAAAGTCGCGCACCATCGTCGGGTAAGGGTGCGGGCCGAGCGCCGAGCCCAGCAGGTAGTAGGTGTCCGTAACATTCGTCACCCAATCGCGCAGGGCTTCGTTGATGGCATCTTTCAGGGTGCGGCTGCCGGCATCCACGCCGACGACTTCAGCGCCGAGCAAACGCATGCGAAAGACGTTCAGCTCCTGCCGGCGCATGTCTTCGGTGCCCATATAAACAACGCAGTCTGCGCCCATCAGCGCGCAGACCGTCGCGGTCGCGACGCCGTGCTGCCCCGCGCCGGTTTCGGCAATGATGCGCCGCTTGCCCATGCGCCGCGCCAGCAATGCCTGACCGATGGCGTTGTTGATCTTGTGCGCGCCGGTATGGCAGAGGTCTTCGCGCTTCAAGTAGATTCGCGCGCCGCCCAGATGCTCCGTCAATCGCCCGGCGAACATTAACGATGTTGGACGACCGACGTAATGCTTCAACAGCTCGGTGAACTGGCGTTGAAAGTCGGCATCGCGCCGCGCCTCGTCGTAAGCGGCGACCAGTTCTTCGAGCGGGTGCATCAAAGTTTCAGGCACGTACTGGCCGCCGTACGGCCCGAAGTGGCCGCGCCCATCCGGCATCTGATATGAAGTGTCTTCTTCGACCTTGCTCATGGCAATTCCCTATTTATGATCGCCGCGTTGGCGCGCGCCACCTCAGCCATAAACTCGCGCAGCTTGCGCAAATCTTTTCTCCCCGGCTCGGCTTCAATTCCGCTGCATACATCAATCGCCGCGGGGCGTACGGCGGCAATCGCTTCGGCGACATTGTCAACGCGCAACCCGCCGGCCAGAATCAGCGGCGCATAGCGCTTGGCTTCGGTGGCAATCCGCCAATCGAAGCGGTGGCCGGTGCCGCCGTAACTGCCCCGCACACTCGTATCAAGCAGGATCATGCTTACCGTGTATTTCTCAATCTCGCGGCAGTCAAAATCGTCACCGACGCGCAGCGCCTTGATGACTCGCAGCGAACCGAAACCCTCGCAATACGCCGCGGGCTCATCGCCGTGAAGCTGTACGGCCTGCAAGCCGACTTGCGAAGCAATCTCGATGACGCGCTGGCGCTCTTCGTTCACGAACACGCCGACAAGCGACGTGAGCGGCGCAAGCTGTCGAGCGATCTCTCGCGCATCAGCGGGCGCGACATAGCGCGGGCTGCGCGGCCAGAAGTTGAAGCCCAGCGCATCGGCCCCGGCCCCGATGGCGGCTTCAGCCTCTTCGAGCGTGCGCACGCCGCAGATTTTAACTCGGACTCGATTCATCGCACGCCTCACGGATCAGTTGTCGTAATGCGCCGCCGGGATTTTCAGCGCGCATAAAAGTCTCGCCGATCAAGAACGCAGAGTAGCCCGCCTGACGCAATCGGCGGATACTCGCGCCGTCGCCAATCCCGCTCTCGCTCACCAGGGTTGTCCCGGCAGGCGCTAGCCGCGCGAGATCGAGCGATGTTTGCAGGTCAACGTGAAAGGTCGTCAGGTCGCGGTTGTTGACGCCGACGGTCGCGGCGCCGGCGCTCGCTGCGCGCCGCATCTCGTCCGCCGTGTGGACTTCGACCAGCGCCTCCAGGCCGAGCGCCTCGGCTCGCTCAAGCAAGCGGCGCAGCAACGCATCATCGAGAATGGCGACGATCAGTAACACGACATCCGCACCCGCGGCGCACGCCTCGTATAGCTGATACTCATCGAAGATAAAATCTTTTCTAAGCAACGGTGTGGCCGTCGCCGCGCGAATCATTCGCAGATGATCGAGCGAGCCGCCGAAGTGATCTTCTTCACAAAGCACGCTCATGGCCGCCGCGCCCGCTTCCTGGTAACTCAAGGCAATCGCCAACGGGTCGAAGTCGGCGCGGATGATGCCTTTCGACGGCGAGCGATGTTTGACCTCGGCAATGACGTTGATTGATTCAGGGCGCTTCAGGCTTTCGGCGAACGATCTGCCGGGTCGAGTGATTGGCTCGGCCTGAGCCATCACTTCTTCGAGTGGCGATTGCGCCATGACCTCTGCGAGCCGCGCCGCCTTTCGGTCAACGATGCGGTCGAGAATGCCGCCGGCTTTCAACACGCCCGCCGGTCGCTGTTCGGTTCGGCTCGCCAAGATGCTCTGCTCCTTCACCATTCAATCAGGCTACATGCTCAAAAAGTTTTCCAGCAGCGTCCTGCCGTGCTCGGTCATCACCGACTCCGGGTGAAACTGCACGCCTTCGATTGGGTAATCGCGGTGCCTGAGCCCCATGATGATCCCGTCGGGGGTCGTCGCCGAGACTTCGAGCGTCTCAGGTAAGCTCGCCTTCTCGACGATCAGCGAATGATAGCGCGTCGCCTTGAAGCGATAAGGCACGCCGCGAAAGATGGTCGCCGAGTCATGGCAGATTTCGCTGATCTTGCCATGCATCAGGTAAGGCGCGCGCACCACCGCGCCGCCGAACGCCTGCCCGATGGCTTGATGGCCGAGACAGACGCCGAGGATCGGCATCTTCCCGGCGAAGGCGCGTATCGCCTCAAGCGTCACGCCCGCCGTATCGGGCACGCCCGGCCCCGGCGAAATTAATAGTCGTTCGGGCTCCAGCTCGCGAATGCCCTCAACCGTGATCGCATCGTTGCGATAAACCGCCACGTCCGCGCCCAGCTCGCCGAGATATTGGACGAGGTTATAGGTAAATGAGTCGTAGTTATCGATGACGAGAATCACGCCGTCATTCTAACAGGCGGGCGGGAAGGGCGACAATCGTGCCAACTGCCGCCGCGATGGTTTACAATGCTCAACAGCAAAGCATTCAAGAAAGAATCAAAGCATGACACGCTGGAATAAAAAGAACTGGGTCAGCCTGTCGCCGAACGGCATCGGCTACACCAAGCCGAACCATTATCTCGAAATGGCGCGCGTCGCCTGGCGTAACCGCGATCAACTGCCATTCGCCTGGCGCATTCTGAGCAAGGGCGTCTGTGATGGCTGCGCGCTCGGCACAACCGGGCTGCACGACTTCACGATGGACGGCGTCCATCTCTGCATGGTGCGGCTGGAATTGCTGCGGCTGAATACCATGCCGGCGCTCGACATTCGCAGGCTCAACGACACCCGCGAGCTTGAGCGCATGAGCGGGGCCGAGTTGCGCGAGATGGGCCGCCTGCCCTTCCCGATGATTCGCCGTCGTGGCGAGCCCGGCTTCAGCCGCCTGTCGTGGGATGCTGCCCTTGACTTGATCGGCGGACGCATCGCTGCCGTTTCACCTGAACGGCTGGCGTTCTACCTGACGTCGCGGGGCCTGACCAACGAAACCTATTACGTGGCGCAGAAGGTGGCGCGCTTTCTCGGCACCAACAACATAGACAACTCGTCGCGCATCTGCCACGCGCCGTCTACGGTGGCGCTGAAACAGGCGCTCGGCGTCACCGCTTCGACTTGCTCGTATAGCGATTGGATTGGCACAGACCTGCTGGTCTTCTTCGGCAGCAACACGCCGAACAATCAGCCGGTGACGATGAAGTACATCTATCAGGCCAAGCAGCAGGGCACGCGCGTCGCTGTCGTCAATCCGCTGCGCGAGCCGGGCCTTGAACGTTACTGGGTGCCTTCGGTTGCCGAGTCGGCGCTGTTCGGGACCAAAATCGCCGACGCCTTTTTTCAGGTTCATACGGGCGGCGACCGCGCCTTCATTGCCGGCGTCATCAAGCACTTGATTGAAAACGACTGGGTGGATGCTGGCTTCATACGCGACTACACGCAAGGCTTTGAAGACTTGAAAGCGGCTCTGGCGGCCAATTCCTGGGATCGGCTTGAGCGCGCCTCGGGAACCAGCCGCGAAGAGATGCGGCGCTTTGCGCGCATGCTCGGTGAAGCGCGCAGCGCCGTGTTCGTCTGGTCAATGGGGATCACCCAGCACCGTGACGGCGTGGCCAACGTGCGCGCCATCGCTGACCTGGCGATGGCGCGCGGCTTCCTGGGACGCGAGAAGTGCGGCTTGATGGCGATCCGTGGCCATTCGGGCGTCCAGGGTGGCGCGGAAGTCGGAGCGGTGCCGAATCAGTTCCCCGGCGGTGTGGCGGTAGACGGCGCGGGCGCCGCGCGCTTCGGTGACCTGTGGGGCTTTGCCGTGCCCGACCGGCGCGGCCTGAATGCCGTCGAGATGATCGATGCGGCACATCGCGGCGAGATCGAGGTCTTTTATCAGGTCGGCGGCAACTTCCTTGAAACGCTGCCCGACCCTGATTATGTCCGCCAAGCGGTCGAGCGCTTACCGGTTCGCCTGCATCAAGACATCGTGCTGACGCCGCAGATGCTGGTCGAGCCGAATGAGCTGGTCGTGTTGCTGCCGGCGCAGACTCGTTACGAGCAACGCGGCGGCGGCACGGAAACTTCGACCGAGCGCCGCATCCTGTTCAGCCCGGAGATTGCGGGCCGGCGCATCGGCGAGGCGATGGCTGAATGGGAAATCCCTATGCGGATCGCCGAGCGGGCGCGGCCCGCCGAGGCGCGCTTGATTCATTTCGACGACGCGCAGCAGGTCCGCGAAGAGATCGCTCGCGCCGTGCCTGCTTATAAAGGCATTGAAGCTTTGCGCGAGGCCGGCGATCAAATCCAGTGGGGCGGCCCGCGCCTTTGTGAGTCGCGTGACGCGAGCGGCCAGACGACGCCGCATTTCCCGACGCCGACGGGCCGAGCGATCTTTTCAGAGATCGCGTTTGCGGAAGGGCCAGGCGATGGACGGCTGCGGCTGGCGACGCGACGCGGCAAGCAGTTCAATAGCATCGTACAGCGCCAGCGCGATCCGTTGACCGGGGCGCTCCGCGAAGATGTGCTGATGAATCAGGACGACGCGACGCGACTGGGTATCGCTGACGGCGATGCCGTCGTCATCGAGAGCCAGGCAGGCAGGATGCGGGGGCGCTGCCACATCGCGCCGATTGCCGCAGGCAACGTTCAGGTACACTGGCCGGAAGGCAACGTCCTGTTGACGCGCGGCGTTTGTGACGACGAGTGCGGCATTCCAGATTACAACGCTGAAGTCACGATTCGTCGCGACGAAGAGCCGTCGCATCAGTAGGGATCATCCGAGCGCGGCGTGAGCAACTCGATCTTGCGCGCCCAGTTCTTGCCGCCGCGTTGCGTATAGCGGACGCTGGCCGCCGCGCCCTGAGGAATGCTGGCCGGCGGCACGGCGCGTCCCGATTCGACGATTGCCGTGCGCTCGTCAAAGTCGAACGTCACTTGCTTGTCGCCATCCACCAGGGTCAGCGTCCGTGTATCGGTATTGACCGTGCCGATCTGGCCTTCGACGGTTTGTACGTCCGAGTTGATGGGTGATTGAGGCGGGCCGGCGGGCGCGTCGTTGACGCGCAGGCGGAAGATCAACATGCTCGCCAGCGCGAAGGCGCAAAGGATGATAACGATAATTCGTATGAGCTTGCTCATGCGACCCACCTGCTAATGCCATTATAGCGCAGCACGGCAAAAACAAGAGCGGGCCAGCCCGAGCATTGGGCCGACCCGCCGATGTCGTTACAGAATGCTTCGAGCAAATTACATATTCTTGTTGGCGGCCTTTTTGGCGGATCTCCTGTGGCGTTTCTTGTGATGCTTCTTGCCACCCATCTTCTTGCCTGAAGAGGCTGCTGCCGGCTTCGCGTTCTTGTTCTGGGTCGTGGTGGCTGCAAATACCGAACCGCCGGCCAGCGCCAACACCATCACTGCTGAGAGAATAATTTTCTTCATTAACTGTCCTCCGTGCGAGATTTTAGTTAGCCGATTGAATGTCGCGGCCAGGCCGCTCATCTCAACTAGCTTGCGATTACTGACTAGAGCAACGTCCGTGCCGCGGCTGCGGCCTACACGGTTGGGTGACAAATCGCCAAAAATCAGGACTTTTGCAAACGCATTGGGCGCGGCAGGTTTGCGCCCACCCCTTTCGCGTGTGGCTCTTTTGTCGGCGCAAGCAAAACAGCCACAGCACGCCCGATGAAATAGCGGTTATCAATCGCGAGTAGCGCAAGGCGGTTAGCTTGCGCGAGCCGCTGCGCAAGCTAACCGCCTTGCGCTACATGGCAAACCCATCTGAGGCCCCTCGGTCATCACTCATCACTTCCTACCGGGTCGGCTTGGGGTCAACCAGAACGGTGATTGACGAGCTGAGGTTGCGCGCGCGATAGACGCGCTCCGTGGCTTTCTGAAAATCCGCCGCCGCCGCTTTGGGAATGTCCATGAACTTCTGCGGGTTGCGATCAACCACAGGGAACCATGAGCTTTGCACCTGCACCATCATGCGATGGCCTTTGCGGAAAGTGTGATAGACATCCGGGGTCGCGAAATGAATGGCCGCCGGCTGACCGGGGACGAACGGCTGCGGCTTGTCAAAACCGTTGCGGAACTTACCGCGAAACGGCTCGCCGCGCACCAGCTGTTGGTAGCCGCCCATGCGGACTGTGTTGGCCGGCACCGGCTGACCTTCGGGCGCGGGCGGCTGGGGATAATCGCCGGGATAGACATCGATCAGCTTCACCACAAAATCACTATCGGTTCCCGAAGTCGAGACATTGAGATTGACATGAAGCGGGCCGGCTATGGTCACGTCCTCGTCGAGCGGCTCGCTTTTGTAGACCAGCACGTCAGGCCGCTCGGCGGCGAAGCGCTGATCTTCAGTCAGGTAATCCGAAGTCATGCCTTTGACGATGTAACCGAGATAAGGCACGGGGCGATTTGGATCGCTGACGTATTCATCAAATGTGCCCTCGCCCGTAGGCGCGTCACCGCCTAACCGCCCGCCGGCTTGAAAGTACATGGTCCGAGGACTTGCATCTTTCGGCGGCCAATCCGACAGCGCGCGCCATTCGTTGAGGCCGGTCAGAAACATATAGGCTTCGGGCAAAGTGGCCGGCTTGTCTTTCAGATAATGCATGAAAAACGGGAACTGAATCTGCTCGCGGAAAAACGCCGCCGTCTTGACGCCGAAGTTGAGGTTGCCGAGTTTGTCGCCATCGCCACGCGCCCAGCCGCCATGCGACCACGGCCCCATGACCAGCAGATTGGTCGCGCCGGGATTGTTCTTTTCGACGGCGCGGTAGGTGTGAAACGGCCCCATCGGGTCTTCGGCATCGAACCAGCCGCCGACGTTCAACACGGCGCACTTGACGTTGTTCATAAAGCGCCACAGCGAGCGCGGCTTCCAGAACTCGTCATAGTTGGGGTGGTCAATGATCTCCTGCCAGTACCCGGCTTCGCCGTTGAGCAGCCTTTGATTAACCTCGGCGAGCGGGCCAAGGCGCAGGAAGAAATCATAACCATCGGGCGTGCCGGAATCGAAAGGCGGGCGCTGCACGGGGGGTTCCGGCCCGCCTCTGCGCGGCCTGAATGACGAATAGAACCAGAAATTCGCCGCCAGCATGAACGCGCCGTTGTGATAGACGTCGTCGTTCAGATAATAGTCGGCGGTCGGCGCTTGCGGCGATGCGCACTTGAGCGCCGGGTGCGTGTCCATCAAGCTGGCGGCGACATGAAAGCCCGGCTGCGAGATGCCGACCATGCCGACACGGCCATTGTTGTCGGCGACGTTCTTCAACAGCCACTCGATGGTGTCATAAGTGTCGGTGCTCTCGTCTATGTCTTTCGGGCCGCGCTTGTCCGGCTTGAAGGGGCGCACCTGCTGAAACTCGCCTTCCGACATATAGCGACCGCGCGCGTCTTGATAGACGAAGATGAAGCCCTCCTTCTCGAATTCGGGCGAAGGGCCAAGCGTCGCGCGATAAAAGTCAACGCCATAGGGCGCGACGCTGTAGGGCGTGCGGGTCAGCAGGAAGGGATACGCTTGCGACTTGTCTTTCGGGACGTAGACCGAGGTGAATAGCCGCACGCCATCGCGCATCGGGACCAGGTACTCGTACTTCGTATAATGCGCCCTGACGTTATCAGCGGTTTGCGCCGCGCCGACCGAGAACATGGCGAGCAGAATCATCGCCGCCGCCATAAGCGTTTTGTAAGCTTTCATCCAACTCACCTCTAGCGATTGACCATGCCCATCAGCGCTTCAGGGTAGCGGGTGCCGGCAGCCGCTCCCTGAGGCGCGATCTCATCAATGCGGCGCAGATCATCGGCGCTCAATTCGATGTCTAGCGCGGCGATGTTCTCTTCCAGGTAAGCCCGGCGCTTGGTTCCCGGAATCGGTATGATGTCTTCGCCCTGTGCCAATGTCCAGGCCAGCGCGAGCTGTGCGGGGGTGCAGCCCTTCTCGTGCGCCATCTCTTCGATGCGCCGCACAAGGTCGAGATTCTTGGCGAAGTTTTCGCCTTGAAAGCGCGGCGCGTGGCGACGGTAATCGTCCGCCGCCAGGTCGTCGAAGCGCTTAATCTGGCCAGTCAAAAAGCCGCGCCCAAGCGGACTGTAGGCGACAAAGCCGACGCCAAGCTCGCGACAGGCCGGCAGGATTTCGTCTTCAGGGTCGCGGCTCCACAATGAGTATTCAGTCTGCAAGGCGCTGACCGGGTGCACAGCGCAGGCGCGGCGCAGCGTTTCGGCGGACGCTTCGGATAGGCCGATGTAACGAACCTTACCTTCATGAACGAGGTCAGCCATCGCGCCGACCGTCTCTTCGATGGGCGTTTGCAGATCAACGCGGTGCTGGTAGTAGAGATCAATGGTGTCGATGCCGAGCCGCTTCAGGCTGCCTTCGCAAGACCGGCGCACATAATCAGGCTTGCCGCTGACGCTGCGCACGGCGGGATTCGCCGGGTCGCGGACGATGCCGAATTTCGTGGCGATGATGACTTCATCGCGGCGGCCGCGGATGGCGCGCCCGACCAGCTCTTCGTTGGTGTAAGGGCCGTACATATCGGCGGTGTCCAGAAAGTTCACGCCCAGCTCAAGCGCCCGGCGAATCGTCGCCAACGATTCGCTGTCGTCGCCCTTGCCGTAGAACTCCGACATGCCCATGCAGCCCAGGCCGAGGGCTGAAACTTCCAGGCCGCTTTTCCCTAGATTTCGCTTTTGCATTGTTCTTCTCCAGTCGAATGGTGATTGCTGACGGTTGCCTCGCAGCTTGAAAAAGCATGCACGGTTTTCACTGTAACCGGCGGCTGCCGAACTGGCAAGAAGCGTGCCCGCCGTGCGTTGTCAGGCTGGTTAGCGAGCCGGCAAGAATGATAGTCTGACGCCTATGCCCAAGCTACGAAATCAATCCTTACTTCAACTTTTCGTTATCGTCCTATTCGCCGTGGCGGCGTTGGCGTGGGCCATCGCCGCGCCGCCGAGCCGTGCTGATAATGATGCGGAAACCGCCTCCAGCGAGTGGCCGACGCATGGCGGCAACCCTGCGCATACACAGTACTCGCCGCTCGCCCAGATCAACACGACGAATGTCAGCCGCTTGAGAGTCGCCTGGGTCTATCACACAGGCGATCACCGCGAAGACAACCGCTCACAGATTCAATGTAACCCGATCATCGTTGACGGCGTCTTGTACGCCACGTCGCCGCAGATCAAAGTCTTCGCACTCGAAGCAGCAACCGGTAAAGAGCTATGGACGTTCGACCCGTTCAAAGCCGGCGCGCAGGCCAGTTCTTTAGGCGCGAATCGCGGCGTGACTTACTGGGCAAGCGGTGACGACCGGCGCATCCTGGTCTGCGCCGGCGAGCGCCTCTATGCGCTCAATGCGCGCAACGGTCAGCCCATCGCGTCGTTCGGCAAACAGGGCAGCGTTGACCTGACCGAAGGGCTGGGCCGCGACATCAAGGGACTGTTCGTTTTGTCGAACACGCCGGGGGCGATTTACAAAGACGTGCTAATTCTCGGCACCCGCGTCAACGAAGGCCCAGGCCCCGCGGCTCCCGGTCACATTCGCGCCTACGACGTGCGGACGGGCAAGATTCGCTGGACGTTTCACACGATTCCCTGGCCCGGCGAGTATGGCTATCAGACCTGGCCTAAGGACGCGTGGCAACGCATCGGCGGCGCGAATGCCTGGAGCGGCATCAGCGTTGATACCAAACGCGGCATCGTCTTTCTGCCGACCGGCTCGGCGGCATTCGATTTCTATGGCGGCAATCGCAAAGGCGCTAACCTGTTCGCCGATTGCCTGCTGGCGCTCGACGCGGCGACCGGGCGCAGACGCTGGCATTACCAGTTCGTGCATCACGACCTCTGGGACCGCGACCTTCCCGCCGCGCCCGTTCTGGTCACGCTGCGGCGCAATGGACGATTGATCGATGCCGTCGCGCAGACCACCAAGCAAGGCTACGTCTTCGTCTTCGAGCGCGCCACCGGCAAGCCTGTCTTCCCGATCACCGAGCGGCCCGTGCCGCCCTCAGACCTTGCAGGCGAGCAAGCCAGTCGGACGCAGCCGCTGCCGGTCAAGCCGCCGCCGTTCGCCCGGCAGACCTTGACCGAAGAGAGCGTCACGGACATTTCACCCGAAGCCCGCGCCGCGATTCTGGCGCGCTTGAAAGGCACGCGCACCGGGCGCCAGTTCATCCCGCCGAGCAAAGAAGGGACGGTGATCTTTCCGGGCTTCGACGGCGGAGCCGAATGGGGCGGCGCGGCGTATGATCCGGCGAGCGGGCGGCTCTACGTCAACGCCAACGAGATGGCATGGATTTTGACGATGGTCGAGGTCGCACCGAAGACCGCGGGCGAAGCCGTTTACCGACAGAACTGCGCCTCGTGTCATGGCATTGATCGGCGCGGCGCGACGCAACAGAACGCCCCGACGTTGATCAACCTGGCCGAACGCATGCGGCACGACCAGGCGCAGCGGATCATCGAGCACGGCCGCGGCTGGATGCCTTCGTTCGCTTATCTAGCCGACGCGCAGAAGCAAGACCTGTTGCGTTACCTCTACGACGAAGAAACGGCGGGCGTCGCCTCGCCGACGAAGCCGAATGGCGAGAGGGCTAGCGACATGCCTTTCACGATCACCGGCTATAATCGCTTTCTCGACCCGAACGGCTACCCGGCGGTGAAGCCGCCGTGGGGCACGCTCACCGCCGTCAACCTGAACAGCGGCAAGATCGATTGGCAGATACCGCTTGGAGAATTCGCCGAGCTGACGAAGCGCGGCATCCCGATCACCGGGACCGAAAATTATGGCGGGCCGATTGTCACGGCGGGCGGCTTGATCTTCATCGGCGCAACCAAAGACGAAAAGTTTCGCGCCTTCGACAAGCGCACAGGCAAGCTGCTCTGGGAGACGCAGCTCCCGGCAGGCGGATACGCGACGCCCAGCACCTATGAAGTGAACGGCAAGCAATTCGTCGTGATCGCCGCGGGCGGCGGCAAGATGGGCACGAAGTCGGGCGATGCTTACATCGCCTTCGCCCTTCCAGATTAAAGGCAAGCCGCCTGGGTTTTGGAGGTGGTGAAATGTTTGATGAATACAACCAGCGCAATGAGGAACAGGAAGAGGACGAGAAAATAGACCCGCATTGGCAGATCGTCCTGACGGCGCTTTACGCGGTGGCGATGCTGGCCGCCGGCTATGTCGTACTGAGCAGATATGGCTGGTGGGTCGCGGCCATCGGCAGCATCGTCTTAACGCTTGCCGTCTTTGCCGCTTACCAGTGGATTAAGGTTTGGCTTAACGTGCGGCGGCAGGAGCGTGGTCCAGAAGATGACGGCTCGCCGATCTCACTGAATCTCAGCTCACCAGCCGCCAGCCGGTCAGAGTCGGATGACAAATAAGCGTCGGGCTCGCGCTTCAAGCCAGCAGCTTCTCGACGACTTCGCCATGCACGTCGGTCAATCGAAAATGGCGGCCCTGAAACTTGAAGGTCAGGCGTTTGTGGTCTACGCCGAGCAGATGCAGAATCGTCGCCTGCAAATCAAAGACGCTGACAGGGTCGGCGACGGCGTTATAACTGAAGTCGTCGGTTTCGCCCATCACCATGCCGCGCTTGATGCCGCCGCCCGCCAGCCACATCGCGAAGTTGCGCGGGTGGTGGTCGCGCCCGTAATTGCCTTCGGTCAGCTTGCCCTGGCAATAGACCGTGCGCCCGAATTCCCCGCCCCACACCACCAGCGTGTCGTCGAGCAGGCCGCGCTGTTTCAAGTCTGTAATTAATGCCGCTGTCGGCTGATCCGTGCCTCGACATTGCAGCGCCAGGTCGCGCGGCAGATCGTTATGTTGATCCCAGCCGCGATGGTAGAGCTGAATGAAACGCACATTACGTTCGGCGAGCCGCCGCGCCAGCAGACAGTTCGCCGCATAGCTCCCCGGTCGGCGCGATTCCGGGCCGTACATTTCAAAGACCGAATCCGGCTCCTTCGACAAATCCATCAGGTCGGGCACGCTCGTCTGCATGCGATAAGCCATCTCGTACTGCGCGACTCGCGTTTCGATCTCCGGGTCGCCATACTCCGCCGCCTTCATCTTGTTCAAGCGCCCCACGGCGTCGAGCATCTGCCGCCGCGTCGTCTTGCTCACGCCGGGCGCGTCGTCCAGGAACAGCACAGGCGTTGCGCCGCCGCGAAAGCGCACGCCCTGATAATTCGACGGCAAGAAGCCGCTCGACCACAAACGCGAAAACAACGGCTGATCGGTGTTCAAGGCATGCGCCTGCGACAGCAGCACAACGAACGCCGGCAGGTTCTGATTCACACTGCCCAGGCCATAGCTCACCCATGCGCCCATGCTCGGACGGCCCGGTTGTTGAAAGCCTGTTTGGATGAACGTAATCGCCGGGTCGTGGTTGATCGCGTCGGTATGCATGGTCTTGATGATCGCCAAATCATCAACCACCTTCGCCGTGTGCGGCAGCAGTTCGCTCACCCACGCGCCCGACTGGCCGTGCTGGCTGAACTTGAACAGCGAGCGAACGCATGGCAGTGACGACTGCCCCGAAGTCATGCCGGTGATGCGCTGCCCCTGGCGCACCGATTCGGGCAACTCCGTGCCGTGCAGGCGTTCGAGCGGCGGCTTGTAATCGAAGGTTTCGATCTGCGAAGGGCCGCCCGATTGGTGCAGGAAGATGACGCGCTTCGCCTTTGGCGCAAAGTGCGGCAGGCCGGCTAGACCGCCGGTCTTCGGGTCACGCGCCGTTCCCTCATCGCCGCCGATAGCCGCAAGCATTTCAGGCTGGAGTAATGATGCCAGCGCGGCAATGCCTATGCCTTTCGCGCCGACGCCGAAGAACTGCCGTCGCGTCATGCCCAGCGCCAGCTCTCGCTCGATGGCCGCGGCCTGGTTATCTTCCTTACACATCGTGCTACTCCCTGGTGATGGTTTCGTCGAGGTTCAATATCGCTGACGTAACGACCGTCCACGCCGCCGTTTCAGCCACGTCAAGCTGCGGGTCGAGCGGCGATTCGCCGACCTTCAATAAAGCGAGCGCCGCTTTGTTGTCGCGCCGATAAGCAGCCATCTGCTTTGCCAACAACTCGCGCAAGAGGGTAGATTCCTGCGCCGTCGGCCAGCGCGCCGTCGCCAGCCGAAAGGCGTAGCGCAAACGGCTCGCCGTGTCTTTGCCGCCTTCGCGCGCCGCGCGCACGGCCAGCGCCCGCGCCGCTTCGATATAGGTCGGGTCGTTCAGCAGCACCAGCGCCTGCAATGGCGTGTTGGTCACGGCGCGGCGCGCGACACATTTCTCGCGGTCGGGCGCGTCAAACGTCAACAGCGAAGCCGGCGGCACCGTGCGCTTCCAGAAGGTGTACATGCTGCGGCGATATAAATCCTTGCCGTGCGCCTGCTGATAAGCCTGCGCCGAGAAGCCGTCGCCAAAGGCCATCTCTTCCCACAGCCCTGCCGGTTGATACGGCAAAACGCTCGGCCCGCCGACTTGCTCGTTGAGCAAGCCGCTCACCGCAAGCGCGTTGTCACGCACCAGCTCGGCCTGCAAACGCGAACGCGGGCCGCGCGCCAGCAAACGATTCTCCGGGTCGCGCTCGCGCAGTTCCGCCGTCAGCTTCGACGATTGGCGATAGGTGGCCGAGGTGACAATCTCCTTCAGCAGCGCCTTCACATCCCAGCCGCCGCGAACGAATTCGCCGGCCAGATAATCGAGCAGCTCAGGATGCACGGGCGGCTCGCCTTGCGAGCCAAAATCTTCGCTGGTCTTGACGATGCCTGTGCCGAACAACATCTGCCAGAAGCGATTGACCGCCACCCGCGAGGTCAATGGGTGCTGCGGGTCTACGAGCCAGCGGGCGAGCGTCAGCCGATTCAACGCCGCGTCTTTCGGCAGCGGCGGCAAGACCGCGGGCACGCCGGGCGCGACCTTTTCAGTCCGGTTGCGATAATCGCCACGCCCCAGCACGAAGGTTTCGCGCGGCTTGGCCATCTCGTCCATCACCATCGTCGTGACAATGGCTTTGTCGAGCGTCTTCTTCTCTGCCCGCAAGCGCTTCAGCTCGGCATAGTGCTGGCGGTAAGCCTCGCTCGCCGCAACATTCAAAAAGTAATCGCGCACCTGCTCGGCTTCATCCTTCGAGCGTTTGCCGTTGACCGCTGACAGAATCACCATCACCGGATAGCGAATGGCTAAATCCGCGATTTCCTTTTCCGCCAGCTCGCGGTCGTAGAGGCGCAGGTCGTCGAGCTGCCCCTTGTACGGCTTGCCGAATGGCTTATAGCCGACCCGCAACGCCGCGTCCGTGGCGCACGAGCCCACGAGGTTATCTTTTAAGACTTCGACCGCTGCCGGCTTGCCATCAATGAACAGTCTGAGGCCCGCGGCTTTCGCCGTCCCCTCATAGGTGAGCGCGATGTGATGCCAGTCGCCGAAAGAGACTCTCTCGGTCGTGCGCAGGTGGATGATCTCGTCCGGCATAGTGGCGACGACGCGCACATTGAGCCGCGCCGCCCAGTGCTGAATGCCGACCAGTCCCATGTCGTCAAAGAACATCTCCCAGCCGCGCCGGTCGCTTTCGCTCGCCTGTTTGTGCATCAGCGTCAGCGGCACGTTGCTGTCGACCTTCACCCAGGTCGCGACGGTGAAATGGTCGCCGCGATTAAAGCCGCCGACTTTCCCGAAGCTCACCTGGGTTTCGCCGTCAAAGCGCACGGCAGGACCGATGCGGCCGCTGCCGAAGGTCGGGTCGCCCTTCACCGTCGTCCCGTGTTGATAGCGGCCCGATATGTCCGAGAGGCTGCCATCGAGCGGGTAATGCGCCGCCAGCCCTTCGCGGTTGGATTCGGCAACGCGCCCGACATAGGCTTTCTCCCACTCGGCTTGCGCCGAGGCGACCGCTTCGCTTTTCAGCTCGGCGTCGCGGGCGGCGATGGCTTTCGTTAGCTCATCCTGTCGCGCCTTCTGCTCCGCGGTCGGCAGCGGCAAGGTCGGTTTGGCGTTGCCTTCGCGGCCATCCAGCCCTTCCTCCGAAACCGTGTTGAAGAAGGCGAAGAACTGATAGAACTCTTTCTGCGTCAGCGGGTCGTACTTGTGCGAATGACAGCGCGCACAGCCGAGCGTCATCGCCATCCAGGTGGTCGCCGTCGCTTCCAGGCGATCCACGACGTACTCGGTTTGGTACTCTTCGGGAATCGCGCCGCCTTCAAAGTTAATCATGTGATTGCGGTTGAACCCCGACGCGATGCGTTGCTCGGTGGTCGCGTTCGGCAGCAGGTCGCCCGCCAGTTGCTCGACCGTGAATTGATCGTAGCGCTTGTTCTGATTGAAGGCTTGAATCACCCAATCGCGCCACGGCCACATATCGCGGTGGCTGTCTATGTGATAGCCGTGGGTGTCGGCGTAACGCGCCAGGTCTAACCACATCAGCGCCATGCGCTCGCCGTAGTGCGGCGAGGCGAGCAAGCGGTCGACGGCCTTTTCGTAGGCGTCGGGGGATTGGTCGGCGAGAAAGGCGTCCAGGGCTTGCGGCGTCGGCGGCAAGCCCGTCAGGTCGAGCGACACGCGGCGCAGCAAGGTGGCGCGGTCGGCTTCCGGCGATGGCTTTAAGCCTTCGCGTTCGAGTCGCGCCAGGATGAAGCGGTCAATGGCGTTGCGCGACCATGGGGCATTAGTTACAGCAGGCGGCTCAGGGCGAGTGATCGGCTGGTAGGCCCAGTGATTGCTCCAGCGCGCGCCTTCGTCCACCCAGCGCACGAGCGTCGCGATCTGCGGCTCGGTCAGGCTGTGGCCCGAACCGAGGGGCGGCATGCGAAAGGCCGGGTCTTTCGAGGTGATGCGCTTGATGAGCCTTGAATTCTGCGCGTCGCCGGGGACGATGACGCCGGGCTTTGCAAACGCGCCCTCTTTGGTGTCGAAGCGCAGGCCCGCCTGTCGCTGCTTGTCGTCGGGGCCGTGACAGGCGAAGCAGTTGTCCGAGAGGATGGGCCGCACCTCGCGGTTAAAGTCAACGGGCTTCATGCTGCTCTGCTGCGCCGCGGCGCGCGGCAGAAAATAACTCGCGGCCAGCGCAGCCGCGCACACGGTTAAGGCGATCAGGCGTATCGAGCGCTTCATGGTCAATCTCTGGCTGTCGTGTGGAATCCGGCTCGAAGAGTTTTACTTGAGAACCGCGGCGCGCGTCAATGCGCGGAGGGCCACTACCAGGGCCTATTCATTCTCGAATAACCATTGGGGGATGAACCGCCAAGACGCCAAGACCGCCAAGAAAAGCTCTGTGTTCTCTTGGCGTCCTTGGCGTCTTGGCGGTTTAAGTCCGGAGAATGAATAGACCCTAGGGCCACTACCAATCTTAATCGCCAAGCACCCCCGAAAGGCGTAAAATAAGAAGCGCACCAGATTTGCTCTCTTCATCTTCAAGTTTTCTTCATACGGTCGGAGGCTGCGACGGTGCGCCAAGCTTCCGCCTGCGGCAATGCGACAACCGGAAGCGGTTGCTCTAGCACCAAGTATGGAAAAGAAGAAACGCGAATCGCGCAAGCAGCCAACGATCAACGAAGACCTCGCCGAGATGAAGAAGCCGGGCGGCTTCATCCTGGTCGGCATCGGCGCGTCGGCGGGCGGCTTCAAGCCGATCATGGAACTGCTGCGCCGCCTCCCCGCCGACAGCGGCATGGCCTACGTCGTCATCCTCCACCTGTCGCCGACGCACAAGAGCAGCTTAGACGAGGTGCTGCAAAACGAAACCGCCATGCCGGTCACGCAAGTCCAGGACGCCGTCAAGGTCGAGAAGAACCACGTCTACGTCATCCCGCCCAACAAGAATCTGTTGCTCGAAGACGGCGTGATCCGGCTCCGCGAACCGGATCACGCCCGCGGCGACCGTGTGCCGATTGACCTTTTCTTCCGCTCGCTGGGCGAGGTCTATCGCAATAACGCCATCGCCATCCTGCTGTCGGGCGCCGGCGCCGACGGCATGCTCGGCATGCAGCGCGTCAAGGAGAAGGGCGGGCTGACCATCGTGCAGGACCCGCGCGAGGCCGTGCAGGCGAGCATGCCCAATAGCGCCATTCACGCCGGCGTCGTCGACTTCGTGCTGCCGGTGGCCGAAATCCCTGACAAGCTGATGTCGCTGTGGCAGAATGCCCAGCGAATCGTCCTGCCGCCTGCCGACGCCGCCGCGCCGCGCGACAAGGCCGACGAGGCGTTGCGCGACGTGCTCACCCTGGTGCGCTCGCGCACAGGCCATGACTTCACCAACTACAAGCGCTCGACCATCCTGCGCCGCATCGAGCGCCGCTTGCAGGTCAACGGCGTCAGCGACCTGCCCGCCTACCGGCAATTCATCTACGAACGCCCCGACGAGGTGCTGGCGCTACTGCGCGACCTGCTCATCAGCGTCACCAACTTCTTCCGCGATCACAAAGCCTTCGAGTGCCTCGCCGCTGACGTCATCCCCAGCCTCTTCGACGGCAAGAACAGCAGCCAACAGGTGCGCGTCTGGGTGACCGGGTGCGCCACGGGCGAAGAGGCTTACTCGATGGCCATCCTGCTGCACGAGCACGCCGCGCGGCTGACCGACGCGCCGAAGTTGCAGGTCTTCGCCACGGACATAGACGAAGAGGCCATCCAGCGCGCCCGCTATGGGCTTTACCCGGAAACCATCACCAACGACGTGTCGCCGGAGCGCCTGAAGCGCTTCTTCACACGCGAGGATAGGCACTACCAAATCCGCAAAGAGGTGCGCGAGACGGTGCTGTTTGCGCCGCATAACATCCTGCGCGACCCGCCGTTTTCCAAGCTCGATCTCATCACCTGTCGCAACCTGCTGATCTACCTGACGCGCGACATCCAGGATCGGGTGCTGGATATCTTTCACTTCGCCTTGCGCGACGAAGGCTTCCTGTTCCTTGGCTCGTCGGAGACGGCTGAAGGCAGGGCGGGGCTGTTCACGCCGTTCAACAAGCGCTTCCGCATCTACCGGCAGCGCCACCAGAATGGGGAAATGCCCGGCCTGCCGCTGATGCCGCAGGCCGGACGCTGGGAGGCCAGGCCCCATCGGCGCGCTGTCGCCGGCGCTGCCAGAGGCCAGTCCATCGCCGACCTCCACCAGGAGTGGCTGATGACGCATCACGCGCCCGCCAGCGCCTTGATCACCGATGATCTCGACATCGTCCACCTCTCGGGCAACGCCGGGCGCTACTTGCAATTCACCGCCGGCGAGCCCTCGCGCAACCTGCAAAAGGCGATCAACGAGGCGCTGCGCTTCGAGCTGCGCGGCCTGCTGATGACCACCCGGCAGAGCGGCGCGCCGGTCGAATCGCGGTTCGTGCGCGCGCAAATCGCCGGCGAGACGGTTCTCGTCAAACTGATGATCGAGCCGGTTTCGGTGCCCGATTCGGCGCAAACCTTTCTGATGGTCGTCTTCAACGAGTTGAAAGAGACCACCCAAGACGGCTCGCCGCTCCTGCCCGCCGACGCCGCCGCGACGAGCGCGGAACCGGCGATGGAGCCGCTGCTGCGCAACCTGGAGGACGAGCTAAACCGCACCCGCGAGCAGTTGCGCGTCACGGTCGAGCAGTACGAGACCTCGAACGAAGAGCTGAAGGGCTCGAACGAAGAATTACAGGCCCTCAACGAAGAGCTGCGCTCGGCGACCGAAGAGCTGGAGACCAGCAAGGAAGAGTTGCAGTCGGTCAACGAGGAGCTGACGACGGTCAATCATGAGTACAGGGAAAAGCTCGAAGTGATCAGCCGCACCAACTCCGACCTGAAAAACCTGATGGCCTCGACCGAAATCGGCACCATCTTCCTGGACCGCGCCCTCAACATCAAGCGCTATACGCCCGGCGCCCAGCATGTCTTCAACATCATCGCCTCTGACCTGATGCGTCCGCTGGCGCACATCACTCATAAGCTCGATTACGACAAGCTGGACGAGGACGCCGAGCATGTCATGGCGACGCTGCAAACCGTCGAGCGCGAAGTGGCGAGCGCCGACGAACACTATTACATTGCCCGCCTGGTGCCGTACCGCACCCCCGAGGACCGCATAGACGGCGTCGTGCTGACGTTCATCGACATCACCGACCGCAAGCGCGCCGAGCAGGAGCGCGAGCGGTTGTTGGCCGAGCTAGACCGGCAGCGCGGCTTTATGGAGGCGATTGTGCGCCAGATGCCGGTCGGCATCATCATCGCCGAAGCGCCGCTGGGCCGGCTGATTCTCGGCAACGAGGAGGGCGAGCGCATCTGGCGGCACGCCTTCATCGCCTCGGACGCCGTCGCCGATTACGGCGATTATAAAGGCTTCTACGCCGGCGGCCACCCCTACAAACCGGAGGGGTGGCCGCTGGCGCGCTCGATCCAGAAGGGCGAGGTCATAAGCGGCGAAGAGATAGATTACGAGCGCGGCGACGGCTCCCGAGGCTGTATGGCGGTCAGCTCGGCGCCGATCTACAGCCCAGAAGGCGAGATGGTGGCCGCCGTCATGGCCTTCTACGATATCCCCGAGCGCCGCGCCGACCGCCGGCGCCGCCAGGGCATGCACATGCTGGTGTCGGCGCTGGAAGACGAGCGGCGGCGCATCTCGCGCAACCTGCATGACCAGCTCGGCCAGCAGTTGACGGCGCTCAAGCTGCGGCTCGAATCCCTGTTCGCGGAAAGCGGCTACGCCGCTTTCCGCGAAGACATCCGCAAGGTGCAGACCCTCGTCGAAGCGATTGACCGCGACCTCGACTTCATGGCCTGGGAGCTGCGGCCTATGGCGCTCGACGATCTCGGGTTGCCGGCGGCGCTGGCGAATTTCGTTCAGGAGTGGGAAACGCACTCGCGCGTCCGCACCGAGTTTCACGACAGCGGCATCGGCAACCCGCGCCTCTTGCCCGAAGTCGAGACGATGCTCTATCGTATCGCCCAGGAAGCGCTCAACAACGTCGTCAAACACGCCCAGGCGAGCCGCGTCGAGGTGATGCTCGAACGGCGGGCTAATCAGGTGATACTGATTGTCGAGGACGATGGCATAGGGTTTGACTCAAATCAGGAGTCAGACGGCGGCCCCCGCGCCGGGCTCGGCCTGCTCGGCATGCGCGAGCGTGCCGCCCTGGTCGGCGGGCAGTTCGAGATCGAAAGCGCGCCCGGCAAAGGGACGACCGTCTACGTGCGTGCGCCGTTCCAGACCGTCGGCGAGGAGAAATGAAGCTATGACAAAGTTACGAATCCTGATTGCCGAAGACCATGAAACGATCCGCGAAGGCATTAAGCTCCTGATTAACTCGCAGCCCGACATGAATGTCGTCGGCGAAGCCGGCAACGGCCTCATGGCCATACAGAGCGCCCAGACGCTGCTGCCCGATGTGGTGCTAATGGACGTTTCGATGCCCGGCGTGACCGGCTTTCAGGCGACCGAGAAATTGAATGAGACCTGTCCGCAGGTCAAGGTACTGGCGCTGACCAGGCACCGCGACAAGGCTTACTTGCAACAACTGGTGCGCGCCGGCGCCGACGGCTACGTGCTGAAGCAGAGCCCCGCGGAAGAACTGCTGCGCGCCATCCGCGCGGTCGCCGCCGGCGGCCAATATCTGGATGCATCGCTGACCGGCAAGGTACTGGCCGGGTATGCCAGCGAACAGCGGTCGAAAGATGCCCGTCGCCAGTGGATCAGCCAGCGCGAGGAGGAAGTCATCAAGCTGATCGCCTGGGGCCACAGCAACAAAGAGATTTCCGCGAAGCTCGACATCAGCGTCAAGACCGTCGAGGCGCATCGCGCCAACGCCATGCGTAAGCTCGACATGCACAGCCGCATAGACATCGTGCGCTTCGCCCTGTTGCAAGGCTGGCTCGAAGAATAACGGGCCGCCGGGACAATCCGCGATAGATAGCCTGAAATCGCCGCCGGGCTGTCTGCCTCCCAACTCGCAAATAAACGTCAACAATATACTTATTCACCCTCCTCCCCCCTCCGGGGAATTCCCTTAGGCTTCTTCCCATGTTCCCTATTCTCCCACTTCGCCAACAAGCGCATAATCAATTTGACGCGCGGTTTCCCCTTATCGGTAACGATTATAAAAATTGGTCGCTTTGGCAGAGGAGAGGTGGCATTAAGGTTTCCTTGGCGCGTCATACCCCCCGGCGGAGATGCCATCTTGTCAGGTAGGGAATCAAACCGATGAAACAGACACCTGAAAGAATGCAGGATGACCCTGTCATAGCGGATGCCGTCAGTGGGCGGTTAGCGCGAATCGCAGAGTTGAAAGAACTATTAAAAATGGTCCGCGGCATCCCCGAAGAGATGTCGCTGCTGCATGATCTGACACAAGAGATCAGCGCCCTGCGTCAGCTTCTCGAACTACGGTATCATTGAGCGGTCATCAAGGTTTATTCAATCCGGAGTCCAGGAGAGCAACCTTGGCGAGCAATTTGGGACGCGAGAAGGGTTCCGCCAAAGGGCGGATACTATTCATTGACGATGACGACGACACCTGCGAGATGGTCAAGGTGGTGCTGAACCAGGCAGGTTACGAAGTCAATGCCGGGCGCAGTGTCGCCGAAGGCTTGTTGTTGGTCCGCAAGAAAAAGTTCGACCTGATTCTCATGGACTGGTATTTCAGCGATGGCACAGGCATCGAGCTCTGCCGCGCGGTGCGCCAGTCCGACGCGCGGACGCCGATCTTCTTCTACACAGGGATGTCTCAGGAGCAGCAAATCCAGGCGGCGCTTGAGGCCGGCGCGCAGGGTTGCTTCATCAAGCCGGTCGAGATAGAAACTTTGCTGAATACGATTGCCGCGCAGATTGACACGCGCCCGCCGAATAATGACTGAGCCGCCGGCTCTGGCCCGCAAAGCGGCGCGCTACGTTGGAACCTGTGTTTGAACGATTGGCTCAGAAGCGCCCGCTCCAGTCTCATTATACGCCCCGATCCCTGCCACACAATCGAGTCACGGAAGATCGCCACACACTCTGACGACGCATTACAGGGTTATGCCGGCATGAGCTGTTGCACGTGTTGCGGCTCGTCGCCGAGCCATTCGGGATGCTTGGCGGTGCCGTCGAAGATCGAAGAGGTCTTGAACGGTTCGAACTCGCCGCGCGCCGCCGCCCTGGCAGTCTTTGCCAGCAAAGTTGACACGTCGTCGTCACTCAGCGGGCGGAAGGTGCGCGCCGCCTCGAAGGCTTGATCGAGAATCTCAAGACTATCGATGCCAGTGATAACCACCGAAGTCGGCAAGTGCAGCGCATAATGCAGACATTCAATTGGCGTAACCGTTCCCGATTTCAGCAGAATGCCGTTGGCCATGCACTTCATCCCCAGCACGCCAATCTGTTGCTTGATCAGTTCCGGCAGGACGAGCTTTTCAAAACTGCGGTAGTGCGCGTCCATGACGTTAAGCGGCATCTGCACGGCGTCGAACTTGAAACCGTGCTCGGCGGCGACCTCCAGGGTGTAGGCATGGATGCGCGGGTCTTTGTGGCCCGTAAAGCCAATGTAACGCAGCTTACCGGCACGGCGGGCGTCTTCGAGCGCGGCGTTGGCGCCTTGCGGGTCGAAGATGCGGTGCGGGTCTTCAAAGCGCAGGACTTCGTGGTGCTGCACCAGATCGATGTGGTCTACCTGTAGGCGGCGCAGCGATTCGTCAAGTTGCTCGGTCGCGGCTTTCTTCGAGCGGCCATCAATCTTAGTCATCAGGAAGACGCGGTCGCGATAGCCGTCCTTCAGCGCGCGGCCCATGCGAATCTCGCTCTGGCCGTCGTTATAGTCCCAGCAGTTGTCCATGAAGTTGATGCCGCGATCAATGGCGGCGCGAACGATGCGGATGGCGAGCGCTTCATCAACATGCTTCAGCGCCAGGTGCCAGCCACCCAGGCCGATGGCTGAAACCTGTTCGCCGGTGCTGCCCAGTGTTCGATAGAACATCTCTGTGTCGGACATGATTATCCGCCTGCTCCCTTCCCCGTAATCTGCCGAACACTCTCGTCTGGAGTCTAGCAAACCGATAGCTGCTGAAGCACGGCGAAAATAGCGGAACCGGCGTTGACTCAGGCGCGTTGGTGCTTCCGCAGGCGATTAAGGCGGGTGAATGATAGCGCGTCACTGACTGTCCGCTTGTGAGTTTTCACCGTCATTGTCAATATTACTTCAGTGGGCGCAGCGGCAAGAAATAAACTGAAATATCCCCCGCGCGGGGAATTGTTTCAGGGGCCAAAGCGGCGTATCTTTGGCACCGAGGTTGCGGATAGATTCGACGGATGAAGGGTCGCGAGAGCAACGGAAGCCCATTTCCGCTCGCCGCCCAAAACTTGAGCAGAAGAGGTGATTAAGGTGAGCAGGAGTGTCCTTGCCCAGCCTGTAAGGCTGCACAACACGCGGCTGTTTATGTACGTTCTTCTTTCGCTGCTGATGTCGGGCTATGATGCAGTGGCAACCATGGAACATATTCGCCGCGGCGTCGCCACCGAAGGCAATCCTCTGATGGATTCGCTGATCCAGCACAACGCCGTGCTTTTCTTCTTCGTCAAGATGGTGATTACGGCGCTCGGCCTGATGTTCTGTTATAACTTCGCGCAGCGCCGCGTCGCGCAGTTGGGCATCAAGGCGGTCGCCGGCATCTACGCCTTCATTTGCATCTACCACACGTTCATCGTCTTCTTCGAATAATCCATTCTCGGCAGCCGGCCTTCACAGCGACTTGCTCTGGAAGACTTGCTGCCAGTTGAGCGTCCGGCGCAAGACGGCAAGCTCCGAGCCCGACTGATCCCCGAACAACGCTTCGAGCTGATCGAGCACGGCCAGCAACAACTGCGGCGCAAACTGCCGCGCGTGCGTCAGGACGTGTGAGTAATAGCGTATCGCCAGCCGCTCGCGCCTGTCCGTGTGAAAGGCTCGCACCTCTTCATCACTCATCGTCGTCACGTCCGAGTTCACAGGGATGACCGTGCGCGGAATGCCCTGATGCGGAGCGCCCTCGCTTTCTGTCCATCCGACCAGTAGCAGGCCGATGAAGATGCCTTGCTCATTGACCAGATCGGGACTGAAGACGGCATTCATCTCCGCGGAGCTAGAGAGTCGCGGCCCCAGCCTGCCAAATTCGGGATTGATGAGCTGCGAGTTGTAGATCAAACCGACCATCGTCGTTGCGCCCGTTGGGATCGCCACGAACTGGCCGAATTGGAAATGCTCAGGCGCGGGCGGCTCGGTGGTTTCCAAGCGGTCAAGCACCCGCCCGATGTAATCCACATGCGAATTCGATTTTATGATCCGTGCAATTTTCATAGTTAGGGTCGGAGGTCAGGGGCCAGGAGTCGAGGACAGACAGGCATATCTCGACTGCCGGCCCCCGCCCCTGAGCCCCGGCCCCTATCTCCTGTGTGCTTTGCTTGCGGCCTTGCGGGCGACGCGCAGGCGCAGCCGTTCACGCTCGGCGAATTCCTGAAAGAGCGAGTAAAAAGCTTCGCGGTCGCGGGCGCTCAAGACGGCGGCCTGGTCTGCCGCTTCAATCGCGTACGGGTAGCCGTTGCCGACGACAATTTCGCCGCGCACCGTATCCACAACGTAATCGAGCAGGCCCTGTTCATAAACCCACATGGGCATGTCGAGGCGCGACGGCGGCGCATCGGCGCTGGTCTGCAAGTAGGTGAAGCCGATGCCACGCCGCCACGCGTCGCCATACGATTCAAGAATGCCGCGCCGCGCGCAACCGAAGAACGCCGTCCGGTCGCCCCACTCCATGCGGTCTGAAAGCAGCGCCGCGTCGTGAATCTTCTGGGCATCCGGCAGATCAAATGCCGCTTGCAGCATATTCACCAGATCGCGCGCATAGCTGGTGTCAATGTAGCCGACCAGCGGCACGCCCGTTTGCTTTGAGGCGTCGAGCAGCGAGGTGATCTCCGCGACATAAAACTCGCGCTGCTCGTCGGGCAATAATTCCGCGAACGAGATGACCAGCAAGCTATCAAAGAAGACGACGGGCGGCTTCGCGACATCAAAGCCACGCGCCGCCACGCCATGCATGTAGCTGCGCAACGCGGCGGCCTCCATGCCATAGCGTCGCTTGTGAACTACCTGCTCGGATAGCTCGGTTGCGCCGCCCGTGCGCACAAGAATTTCGGTCGGCGGCAGTATCTCGAAGGTGACGTCTTTGACGTAGCCGCCGGCGGGCGTGTGCGGGTTCTCGAACCAGGCCACCTGAACGGCGGCGACCGGCACAGAGTAATCTTTCGAGGGCAGAATCTGACTGCCGTCGGCGGCAAAGGTCGTGCGGCCCGCGAGCGTTTCAAGGCTCCAGCGCCGCGCGTCTTCCTGCGCCCGCCAGTCGTGCGCGAAGCGGGCGATCAGCGAGCCATTTTGCTCAAGCTCCGCTGTCGGCAATGCGCCGGGCGCGTCTACGCCGTCAAGGCGGGCGCGCAGCTCATCACCGGAAGTGGCGACGAGCGTGTCAAGCGCCTCGGCATAGAGTTTCATCTGTTCGCGAAACTCTGTGTCGAAGTGCGCAAAGTCGGCGCGACGGTTTTCGAGAGCCGTCATGATTTTTTCGCGGTAAATCATATTTCGAGATTCAAGCCGTGAGTTGTCGGACAATGGCAAACGCCGGGACGCCGACGAAGAAGCCTAAGCGCCCGGTTGCGATAAGTCAAACGCGCCGCCGCCGCGGCTCGCTGCCTCGCGCCGCGGCCTCATTAGACTGGTGCGTGCGGCGGGCGGTTGGCGTATAATGAACTTGACCTGAAGGCCAGGTAGTTCACCCATGCCAGTTTGCGCGGATTGACAAAACCAGTCTGCTGGCCAGGAAATGACGATGTGGCCGAGATGGCTAAAAGCGAAGACCAATCGCAGCGAGGCCCTGATGGCAGCGACGACTCAGCCCGTGGTCGGCGAGATGACCGAGATCGATATCAATGAGTGCTGGCATTTGGACCAGCGCTGTTTTTCGGACGGCGAGGCATATGACCGCGAGACGATCCGCTACTTGCTGTCGCATCAGCAGGCGGTCTGTTACAAAGCCGTTTCGTCGAGCAATGAAATGCTCGCCTTCGTCGTCGGCATGATCGAGCCCGACCGTACGGGTCACGTCGTTGCGCTTGGGGTTGACCCTGAGCATCGCCGCCTCGGGCTTGGCCGCGACTTGATGCGCGCTGTCGAGCAGGGCTTTTTCAAAAATGGCATCACCACCGTCCGCCTCGAAGTCCGCACCAGCAACGATGCGGCGCAGAAGCTCTACTTCAACATCGGCTACAAGATCGTCCGCCGCATGCCGCGCTATTACACCAGCGGCGACGACGGCTATTTGATGGTCAAGAACCTCTCGTGAATTTGGATTTTGCATTTTAGATTTTGGATTTTGGATTAAGGGATAAGGCCCATCAATCTAAAATCCAAAAGGATTAAATTCTCGACAACTTTGGGCATTACTGATAGGATTAGCCTGTTCGCGGTGACGGCGGGCGTGGCCGTCGCAAGGTGTTAGATTCGAGGAGCGCGTCTTCTCTGTTCGGAACGGTCTGCTAGCTTGACTCTGATCAACTTCCGCCCGGATAGCCAGCGCGAGTTCCTTCCAACCAGTTTCTGAAGAAACTCAGGAGAGACAATGAGAATATTCGTAGGTAATCTGTCGTACACGACGACAGAAGATCAACTGGCCGATCTGTTTTCTGAGGTTGGCGCGGTCGAATCGGCGACTATCGTGACTGACCGCGAGACCGGTCGCTCGCGCGGCTTTGCCTTCGTCGAGATGGACACGGACGCCGGTAATCAGGCCATTGAGCGGTTCAACGGCACCGAGTTCAATGGTCGGACGATCAACGTCAACGAAGCGCGGCCTCGCGCCGAACGCAGCTTTGGCGGCGGCGGCGGCGGTGGCCGTGGCGGCTTCGGCGGCAACCGCGGCGGCGGTGGCGGTGGCGGTGGACGCGGCGGTCAACGCCGTGAGCCACGGTGGTAAGCAATCTACCAAAGAAAAAGCCCGGAAATTCCGGGCTTTTTCTTTGGTAGAAACAAGATGACGCGGAGACACGGCGACGCGGTGAAAGGAAGACAAGCTATTAGCCTCTGTCTTTTCCCCTCACCGCGTCGCCGTGTCTCCGCGTCTCCGCGTCACGCTTCCCGCGTCCCCGCGTCACGGCTTTAGCATCGCTTCACGCTTGGCCTTAAACTCGGTGCCCGGCTTCCACTCCGGGTACTTGTCGGCGTTGGCGACGCGATAGCCAACCGTCATCAGCAAGCGCGCATCTTCGACCGCGCCCGCCAGGTTCCAGTCCGGCTTAATCTCATCCGACGGTTTGTGGTAATCGTTCTCGGTGTACTCGTCGCGTTTCTTCATGCCCCAGCCGGCGGGCTTGCCGATGTAATCAATGCCGCCTTCGGGATCGAGCGCCGGCACACCTTGTTTGGCGAAGTTGAAATGATCCGAGCGGTAGTAAAAACCCTTTTCGGGCTCGGCATCCGGGCGCAGGACGCGCCCTCTTTCTGCGGCGGCGGTTTGCAACACGTCGTCCAGGGTTGAATTGCCGAGGCCGATCACCGTCATGTCCTTAGTCGTCCCCCACTGATTCAAGCCATCCATGTTGATTTCAGCGAGCGTCTTGGCCAGCGGATAGATCGGATTCTCGGCATAGTACTTCGAGCCGATCAAACCCTTCTCTTCGGCGGTCACGGCGAGAAAGAGGATCGAGCGGCGCGGCGGCGGCGCCGCGGATTTGAGGGCGCGGGCAATTTCGATTAATCCGGCGACACCCGATGCATTGTCGAGCGCGCCATTGTAAATCTTGTCGCCGCGCGCGTCCGGCAAGCCGATCCCTAAGTGATCCCAGTGCGCGGTGTAGATGACATATTCATCCTTCACCTTCGGGTCAGCGCCTTCGAGCTTGCCGATGACGTTATGAGAATCGATGTGACGAATCGTGCTTTCGATCTCCAGTTTCGCGTGGGCCTTCATCGGCACCGGCTGGAAATCTTTGCGCAGCGCCTGTCGTTTCAGCTCGTCAAAGCTCAAGCCGGCGGCCTGCATCAGCTCGCGCGTTTTCGGCTCGGTGATCCAGCCTTCGATGTTGACGCGCGACATATTCTTGTCCTTCGATACAAGGTCGAAGTTCTCAATGGTGAAGCTGCCCTTCGGCACAGACCACGGGTAGCCGGCGGGGCCGGAGTTGGTCTGGTTATTCCACTCGTGAACGACGAGCACGCCCGCCGCGCCCTTCTCAGCGGCAATCTCGTACTTGTAGGTCCAGCGCCCGTAGTAAGTCATGGCGCGGCCCTTGAACATCTTGTCGTCTAGCTGTTTCGGATTCTTCGGGTCGGGCACCGGCGGGTCGTTGACCAGCATGACCAGCACCTTGCCGCGCACGTCCTGGCCTTTGTAATCGTCCCAACCGTATTCGGGCGCGACCACGCCATAACCGACGAAGACCATGTCGGCGTCAAAGCCGGTCTTCTCGACGACGCGCACCGTCCGCGCCACAAAATCGTCGCCGAACTTCAACGTCATGTCGCGGCCCGCGACTTTGACCTTCATCGGCGAATCTTGTTTGGTCGTAATGCCGACGAGTGGCACTTTCTGAAAGTAAGTGCCATCGGTGTTGCCGGGCGCGAGGCCGACCTGTTTGAACTGCTCGGCGATGTAGTTAATCGATAAGTCTTCGCCGTGCGTGCCGGGGCCGCGCCCTTCGTACTCGTCAGAGGCGAGCGTCTTGATGTGGCGCATCAAGCCATCGGCGGTGATGGTGTCGAGCGCCTTGCGATCCGGCCCTTGCGCCGCGCGCCCGCCTTTCTGCACGCCGAGGGCAACGAGCGAGGTTAAGAGAACAATGCATGAGATCAACGTAAATCGCTTCATCGGTTGAGTCCCCTTCAAATGAGATGGTTTGCTGGCAGCAGATAATTATAGCCCATAGAGGCACGACACGGCGACGCGTCACTTCGCCGCCGTCTCGATGGCGTTGAACACGAAGGGCAGCGACGCGATGCTCTGGCCGCGATACTGCGGGCGGAAGCCGAACATCACGATGCGCCCGCGGCCTCGCTTGACTTCAACGATGGCTCCCTTCCCGGCGATCTTCTCTGCGCCTAGCAGCCAGCCCGACAGCAGCACCTCTTTGGCGTCGCCGTAGCGCGCAACCGTGCGCGCCTCGCTGCCTGTGGTTTCAAAAGCCGGGCCTTGCTCGAACCAGGCGATGCTCTCATCCGTCGTCCCTTCAAGCGGCGGCGCATTGCGCGTCAGCCGGTCGCTGGGGTCAAACTTGATCTTGAGGATCGAGCCGGGACAGTAGAAATCTTTCGCCGCGACGCCTTGCAGGACGTTCTTCACAGGGACCTTTAGATACTCAATGGCAAACTGCGAGGCTTCGTTGAAGGTGATGAGCGTGCCGCCTTCTTCGACAAACTTCTTCAACGCCTCGACGCCCGCCGGCGTGATGCCGCCCGCGACTTCTGCCGGGTAACGGTCACGCGACAGGCCGTTAACGATAGAGCCCGCACCCTGCGCCGGCAGAATGATGCAATCATACTTCGCCCGCAGATTACCGGCGCGCACTTCGGCGTCGAGCAATGAAGTGTAGGAGAGCTCGAACCAGTAAATCTTCTTCTTCAGTTGATCGAATATCCAGCGCGTCCAGCCTTCGTCCATCGAAGCCGCAAAACTCTTATACAAGCCGACGCGCGGCTTTGACCGGTAATCGTTTTCATTGACCGTGCCCAGCGACGGGGTTTCCTCCTTCGGCAACTTGAACGCGGAATTGACCGCAGCCACCCGGACGCCCATCAGCAGCGGCAAGGTGTGCGCCGTCACGTCATAGGGCCGGCGCGGCGGGCCGCCGGGGTATTCGCGCAAGTCCGGGTAATGTTGCCGCTCAAGCAAGGTCTTGGCGAATGCGCCATAAGGCTGCCGCATCAGAATGATCTTTGTGCCCGCGGGGTATGACTTGCCGTCGGCTTCAAACGGCTCGCCCGCTTCGGTCACCTCGACATCGCCGCGGTTCAGGATCGCGAGCAGGCGATAGTAGCCCTCATTTCGCCAGAACGAGCTCTCCATTATTGGCGGAATCAAGAAGGCGAACGGCTCGCCCGGCTGGCGTTCGCCCACCGCATCTTTGCCGACGCGATAGAAGTCTGTGAGCCAGCGCTCGCGGTAGCGCGCCGCGTTGCGCATCAAGGCGAACGCGCCCGATTGCATGTAATCAACGATGTTCGCCAGCCGCCACTCGCCGCCCGGCCAGACCAGGGGGAAGTTCCAGCTCCGCACCTTCGGGTCTACGCCGATCTGTGGCGTCAATCTGTCGAAGGGAACCGTCGTCGGCGAGGCGATGCGGCACGACGCCGTTTCGCTGAGAATGCGAATGCCGCCGTGGTAATGCTGGTAAGCGCGTGCCGGCGTCCATGCGTCGTAGACGCCGTTGATGACGACGCCGGCTTTGCCTTCAGCCGTCACCTCCCAGGCCATGGCGCTGCCCATGAGATTGACGCCCGCCTGGATCAGCGGCGGCACATTCGGCTCCCACGGCTCGGTGTATGGCGGCAGGAAGAAGCGCGAGCCGGTTTCGCCCTGCTGGTGAATGTCGTGGACGATCTGTGGCCGCCAGACGTTTTGAATCTTGTCTACAGTCATCTGCGTCTCGACTTGCGTGAAGGCGTACCAGTCGCGGTTGTTGTCGTGGCCGGTGTAATGATGATAAAGCTCCGGCGGGCCTGTGCCTTCGGCGGGCGTGCCGAGCGTCTTGTCATACCAGTTCTTGACGATGTCAACGCCATCGGGATTCAGCGACGGCACCAGCAAGACAACACACCTGTCGAGTATCTCGCGGGTTTCGGGCGAATCGTCGCTCGTCAATTTGTAGGCGATGTTCATCGAAACGAGCGGCCCGCCAACTTCTGTCGAATGGATGCCGCAGGTGATCAGCACGACGGTGCGGCCTTCGCGGATCAGGGCGTCGGCTTTGGCGTCATCGCTGCCGATTAAGCGCGGGTCGGCAAGCTGCCGCTGAATCTCCTTGAGACGGTCGAGCTTCGCCAGATTCGCCGGCGACGAGATGACGGCGACCACAAACGGGCGACCGAGCGTCGTCTTGCCGAGGTCTTCGAGCCGCAAACGGTTGCTCGACTGCGCGAGCCGCTTGAAGTAGCCGGTAATCTGCGACCAGGAAGCGAGCTTGCGGTCGTCGCCGGGCGTAAAGCCGATGACCTCGCGCGGCGGCGGCACAGGCGCGGCAGCGCGGGCCGGTCTGGGGCGCGCGGCTCTGCCGGTTTGCGCCAGCGCGCCGCTCGAATAGAGCGTAAGAAAAGCTACGAACAGGATCAGCCCGGTGAGGGGCGAAGGCCGCAAGGGGTATCGCATGGCTGTCTCCGGTTAAAAAGGTATGGCCGATCCACAGCAGCGAACCGGCCTTAAAACACTAAAGCGATCTTCAATCGGGTGTAGCGCAATCTGTTAGATTGCGCGAGTCCTGGCGCAATCTAACAGATTGCGCTACAGGGCAAACGCAATTGGAAACTGCTCTGTCCCACTGGTGAACGGTTAATCGCTCTGGCGCACGATAATCATGCCGCCGCCGACGGCCCAGACGTGCTGCGCATCCGCCGCCGCAATCCGCGATACCGGCGGGTCAAATTCCAGGTCCCTCTTCTCGCTCAACCAGGTCCTGTTGCCATCCACCGTGTGATAGACGTAAGAGCCTCTGTCGGTCAGGATCCAGCCTTCATTGGCGTTGATGAAGAACAGGTCGTGAGCGCCGGAATCAGCGACGATACGTTGCTTGGTCCAGGTTGCGCCGCCGTTTGTGGTGCCGATGATGCGGCCGGTCTCTTCTTCTTCGCGCGCCCGCGCCGCCGCATAGCCGTGATCGGCGTCCACGAAACAGATGCCATTCACGTCATACTGTTTCGCGCCTTCAGAGCCGGGCATCGTAAAGCCCTCGCCGGTCTCCAGCTCGCTTCGCTGTCTGTCCCAGGTCAGGCCGCCATTGGTCGTGTGATAGATCGCGCCCTTCGAGCCCGACGCCCAGCCGGTCGTCTTGTCGAGGAATTGAATATCATAAATCGACACCGGCAGCCGCACCTGCGCGTGCCATGTCTTGCCGCCGTCTGTGGTCATGAGCAGATCGCTTGGGCCGCCGGGGTCGCCCTCTTCGTCATCCGCGTCGACCGAAGTCGCGCCGCCCATCCATCCCGTGTCGGCGTCGGCCATGAAAATAGCGGTCGGCACTTGCTTCATGTCTGCGAGCCGCGTAAAGGCCCACGTCTTGCCGCCATCTACGGTCTTAAACATGAGGGCGTCGTTGCCTTGCGCGCGGCCGACGGCGTAACCGGTATCCGCATTGGCAAAGGCCATGCTGTTGATGCGAATGTCGGCGAGGCCGGCTTGCTCAAGAATCGTCTCTGTCCAGGTCTGCCCGCCGTCGGTAGTTTTGACGATCACGCCGACGCGGTCCTCGCGATTCTTCGGGTTTCGCATGTCGCCGCCGACGTAAACCAGGCTCGGCGAGATCACCGCAATCGAGCTGTAATAAAAACTCTCCGAGAGGTCGTTGCCCGAAAGCCCTTGCGACATCGGCGAGCGATATTGCATCACCCAGCGCGCCAGTTTCGTCGGCGCACTGGTATTCTTATTGCTATTCCCCCTGAACCATTTGCAACTGCCGGTGACAAGTGCGACACATAAGACGCAAGCAAACAGAATGAGCCGCAAGTTTCTGTGCATCAATTACCCCTCAGAAATGACTGATGAAATGAAGCGAGAGTTTAGCAGAGCAAGCATCTAAAGTGAAATCGTGATGGCCAGCTCCGTCGCCGGGCCGGTGGCATGATTTCCGGCAAAGTCTTCGGCAAAGATGCGGATCAAGTAATCGCCCGGCGCGAGCTGTGAGGTGCGCAGCAAGCCGGGCCGCGCCACGCCGTCGCGAACGCGGTTAGTGACGATGTACTTGAAGCGCGTCGGCGTGCCGTAGGCGCTGACGCCGCTGCCTGTGGCATAGGCCACGGTGACATCATCATCGCCGGGCGGCAGGCGATTGAACTCCATGTTGACGAGCGGCTGCTCGAACCCCGCGGCCGGCGAGCCGTCAGCCTTCAAGAGCTGATAACCGACACGATAGAGGCCGAGCTTACGGCTGGCGATATTGCCGTCCACACGGTCATAGGCGGCGACTCGTATCTCGATGTCGCCGCTGACGACCAGCCGCCCGCCGCGCTTCTCCTTGAACACCGCTTCGGGTTGATCGGCGGCGGCGCCCGCTTTGACCACTTCGATGCCATTCGGCTCGATCAGCGGCGCAACCGTGTCCTTGAATCCGACGAAGGGCAACTGTATGGGGTTGGCGATGGCGTTCCACGGGCCGAGATTGAGATGCACGTGGTAAAGCTGGTTGAGGGTGCCGAGAAAATCGCCGACGCGGAATCGCGCGCCGCGCCGCACACGGACACCTGCAAGCTTGCCCGATGCGTCAAGCCTTGCTTTGAATTTTTCGGGGGCTTGTAATTGCCCAGCGGCGTTGCGGCCTACGCGAATGTGGATGTACGAGAAAGCGCCGACGTGCAGCCCTTCGCCCGACTGTTGAAATCCCCAGCTCGGCAACGCGTCGGCGACCTTTTCGTCATAAACCGACAGGCACGGCTCGCCCATCACGCCGCGCACATCTAAGCCGGCATGCAGGTGATCGAGCGCCGTGCCGTTAAAGTTGCCGCGCGCTTCGCCGACGACGCCGGTGACTTCGTGCCACTGATTCTGCGGCGCGACCGGCCACGGCATTGATTGTGTAATGTTCAACACGGAACGGTCGAGCCGGGGAATGATGGCGTCGGCATTCGTAGTCAACGGCGCGGTCGCCGGCTGAACGAATGGCTCAGGAGCGGCGGCGTTATTGTCTGGCGCATCCGTTGGCGCGACCAGATCAACTTTTCTGACGAGATAATTCTGCGAATCGGCAACGAAGAGATTGCCGTCACGGTCAAGCGCGATGCCGGATGGACGATTGAACTGAGCCCCTTCGCCCGTGCCATCGGCGTAGCCGTCTCGGCTGCCGGCGACCCAGACCAACGAATCGTCAGGATTGATTCGGCCAACACCGCCGCTCTGGGCATCTGTGAAGTACACGAAGTTGTCATGCGTAGTGATCAACGCGACAGGCCGCGTGTGCCGCCGGGAGCCATTTGCGAGTCCCGCCGCCTGAGCAAGAATGTGAATGACCTGGCCGTCGGGCCTGATCTTGTGAATCTCTTCACCGCCAGTATCCGCGATGAAGAGATTGCCGAGCGCATCAACCGCGACGCCGCACGGCGTTTCAAATGAGCCGGCCAGCGTCGTGACGTTGCCATCTACTGCGATCTTGCGGACGCGGTCGTTGTAGGTGTCGGCGACATAGACGTTGCCTTGAGAATCAATGGCCACGCCGATGGGGCCGTCGAATTGCGCTTCGCTGGCCGCGCCATCCTTGAAGCCTTGCGCGCCGCTGCCGGCAATCGTCGTCACCGTCTGGTAGTCGGCGGATAATTTTCTAATCCGATTATTCGAGGTGTCGGCGATGATGAGATTGCCCGCCGCGTTAAAGGCAATCGCCGAAGGCGTGTTGAACTGCGCCTCCAGAGCCGGGCCATCCTTGTAGCCTTCGCCCGCGCCGGCAATCGTTTTTACTTCGCCCTGCGGCGTGATCAAGCGTATATGATTCGTCGCGCCATCGCTCACCAGCACATTGCCGCGCCGGTCAACGACGACGCCAAAGGGATCGGCAAAACTCGCCGCCGCGCGCGGGCCATCGGCGCTGCCGGGCGCGCCTGTGCCTGCAAAGGTGGTGACTCGGCCTCTGGTGTTGGGGTCCGTCGGTTTCGGTTTTGTGGCGTAGCGATAAATGAAGAAAGCCGCGACACTCAACAGCACGACGATGGTGAAGGCGAGAAGAGTTTTACGCATTCAGGACAGCGAGGCAGTAAGCGTTAGTCCATCGGGAGTCGCCTGGGAGCGCGGCCATCTTGCCTGCCGCGCTGCCGCATGCGAAAGCGGGCGGGCGAGACGCCCGCGCTCCCAGGCGATTGCAATCGAAATCCGCGCTAGAGGCGGCTGATGGCGTCAAGGTAGCGAACGAACATCTTTATGCCGCCTGAGGCCATGCCCCAGTCGAAGTTCTCGTTCTTGGCGTGATAGCCGTGCTCGGGCAGCGACAGGCCGAGGAAGACAATCGGCGCTTTCAAATACTGCTCCATCGTCACGACCGCGCCGATTGAGCCGCCCTCGCGCGTGAAGGCCGGCTTCTCCCCGAAGGCGTACTTCATGGCTTCGGTCGCCGCCTCGGCATAAGGCCCCTCGAACTCGCCGATGTACGGCCCCAGCGCGCCATGCGCTTCGAGCTTGACGTCCGGGTTCTTCTGGCGCACGAAATCGCGGATCAGCTTGAAGACCTGCTTCGGCTGCTGGTCAGGCACCAGCCGTGTGCTGACTTTGGCTTCGGCGCGATAGGGCACAATCGTCTTGACGCCCGGCCCCTGGTAGCCGCCGGCGATGCCGTGGACTTCAAAGGTCGGCTCGGCCATGATCGCCTTCAAGATGCGACCGGGATCATCAAAGCGCAGGTCTTTCAGCTCGTGCGCCGCCTTGAACTTCTTTGTCGTGAAGCCGGAATCCAGAAAGCTCTGCACTTCTTTGCGCGAGGCGCGGCGCACGTCATCATAGAAACCCTTGATCTTCACGCGCCCGGTATCGGCGTCGTAACATTCGGCAATCAGCTTGCACAGCTCGCCGATGGGGTTGCGCGCAGGGCCGCCGGTCAGCCCCGAATGAACGTCTTTCTCGCCGGTCTGCAAGCTCATCGTCATCGCCATCATGCCGCGCAAACCGTAAGGGATGGCCGGGCGCTTGCGCGAAATCCAGATGGTGTCGCTGACCAGGATCGAATCGGTCTCCAGGCGCGCCAGGTTGTTCTTGATGAAATGCTCGAAGTTCGGCGAGCCGATCTCTTCTTCCAGCTCCCAGATGAAATTGATGTTGAGCGGCACGCCGCTTTCGGCGGCATAGCGCGCCGCCGTCATCGCCGAAAGCGCCGGCCCCTTATCATCGGTAGTGCCGCGTCCTTCGTAACGGTCGCCGTCTTTGAAGAACGTAAACGGCGCTTTGTGCCACTCTTCGGGATTGGCGGGCTGCACGTCTATGTGGTTATAGATGGTCACGGTAGGATTGCCTGCGCCGGTCTCCAGCCGTCCAAAGACCACGGGGTTGCCCGGCGTTTCAATCACCTCGGCGCGGCCGCCGATCTGTTCCAGGTACTGGCGCGCCATCTCGGCGCCGCGGCGGATGTCCGCCTGGCGCTCAGGGTCCATGCTGATGGTCGGCACTTCGACCAGCTCGGCGAGCTTGCTCTCAAAATCATTGCGGGTGTCTTTGATGAAGGCATCGAGGGCGGTGTTGGTCGTCCCTTTAGCGGCCATGTGTCTGTCTGTCTCCTTTGGTTCAGAGATGAACTGCGGGGTCATTATGAGGAGCGCCTTCAAGCAGTGTCAAGCAAGGCGACTCGTCACAAGTCATGGTTCATCCCTGGTCAATCTTCTTTAATTCGGCGGTCTGCTCATGCTCGCCGGGCACCTCGCAGGGTTGGCAGTCGAATAAGGCGGCGCGCAATGTTTCGTAGGCGCGCTGTGCCGCTTCGCGCTCGGCTTCCGGCCCGAACAGCGCCTGTTCGCGCAGGGTTTCGAGCTTTTCAAGGTCGGGTTTTGATTGTTCATCCATGTTGCTTGGTTCTCCGCTTGGGCGTCCGCTCGAATTATATCACTCTTCGCCCGCCTTGCCGCCGCCGAGCGGCAACAAGACTGTCCCAACCATGCACTCAATCTGTCGCTCTCAGCTCGTCTGGCAGCATTTGGACGCCACGACTACAGGGAACGTCTCTTGCTCTGAATCTGGCCGTCGAAGGGACACGCCTCCACGAGAATGCTTTCCAAACCTGGGCGGAGACGCCGTTGTGAGAAAGAAGCTGCTCATAGTCGAAGATGACGCGACCGTTCGCGAGATGCTCGCCCTCATCCTCAGTGAGGCGGGTTTTTGCGTGGTCACGGCGGGAGATGGCCTGGCGGGCCTGGATTGCGCGTGGTGCGAGCGGCCCGACCTGATTCTGACCGACCTCGAAATGCCCCTCATGGATGGCATTCGGATGATCCTGCGCCTGCGCCAGGAGCCTGATTTACAGAATATTCCTGTGCTGGTGCTGTCTTCCGTACCCGCGGCGAAATTAGCGGAAGCGGTTGGCGCAGGAGCCCGCGAGGCGCTGCAAAAACCCGTACAGATGGGGTCGCTTATCGAATTGATCCGGCAAATCCTCAGACAAGCGGCGGCGGATTGATGGCCGCGCCTTCATGGGTTATCCCCGACATACTCAGAGATCGCTCGGAGCAGGCGGTCAACGGCGACCGGCTTGACCAGATAATCCTGCGCGCCGGCGCTGAGCGCAGACGCGGTGGCGTCGGCGTTCCTTTCGCCCGTGTAGAATAAGATGGCTGTCTGCTGGTCGAAGCCGCGAATCTGTCGGCACAGGTCGAGGCCGGTGCCATCCGCAAAGCTCCAGTCGAGCAGGATCAGATCGAAGCCGCCTTGCCGGGCTTTGCTCAGCCCCTCGCTAACACTCAAAGCGTATTGCACGTCATAGCCCGCCTCGCCGAGCAGGACGGTGAGCATCTCGCAAGTATCTCGATTGTCATCCACACAAAGAATGTGGCCTTTGATTTTGCCGCCCATGATAAAACAGCGGTTATGCCATCCGCCTGCGGCGGCAAGGCAAAAGGTAAAAGTGACGCGGCGAAAGACAGCCCGCCCCGCTCTTTCGCCGCGTCTCCGTGTCTCCGTGTCGCCGCATCACTTTGGCCTCTTGCCTCTCTAAAGGACGGTTACGGCGCGAGGATGGCGACGACTTCGCGTTGCGGCTCGCCGCCGGTGACGCGCGCCTCATTCTCCGAAACGTAGACATCGATCTCGCTGCGCACGCCGAAGCGGCCTTCGAGATAGATGCCCGGCTCGATTGAAAAGCAGGTGCGCGGGATCAAAACCCGTGAGTCCTGAGTTTCGAGATTATCGATGTTGGCGCCATTGCCATGGACTTCGGTGTGAATGTTATGGCCGGTGCGGTGGATGAAGTAATCACCATAACCGCCCTTCTGAATGACCTCGCGGCAGGCGTCGTCGACCTGCCAGCCGTAGACCGTGCGCCCCTCGCTGAAAGCGGCCTTGACGTACTCGGTCGCGGCGTCGCGGGCATCGCGCACCAGGTTGAAGACCTCTGTGACGTCGGTCGGCACCTGCTCACCGACAAACGAGTTCCAGGTAATGTCGGCGTAAACGGCATTCGGACGGTCGAGCTTCGCCCAGAGATCGATCAGCACGAAATCGCCTTTGTTGATCGGCGAGTGCTGCTCATGCGTCGGCTCGTAATGCGGCATGGCGGCGTTGCCGTTGACGGCGACGATGGGCGGGTCTTTCGAGACCATGCCGCGCGCCGCAAAGCGCCCAAGGATGAACTGCTGGATATCATACTCGTTGGTCGGGACGCCTTCATTGATCCGCCTGCCGATCTCCGCGAAGGCTTCCTTGACCGAAGCGTAGAGACCGCGCGCCGCCTCTTCGTGCATCGCCAGTTGCTCGTCGTTCCAGGCCGACTCGAAGACCTGCACCAGATCGGCCGACGAAACGATCTCGACGCCGAACGAGCGGATCAGCTCGATGGTGCCGCCGTCGACACGCGACAGGTAAGGGATGGTGTTGTTCGGAGAGTACTGCATGGCGATGCGCGGCGGGCGCTGGCCATTGAGCGCCAGCAACGAGCTTTTCAAGTATTCGTGAAGTTGCTGCCACGGCAGGTAGATGAGCTGGCGTCCGGGCAGACGATCCAGCACATGGCGTTCAATCGAGTGGTTGAGCTTAACCGGCTCGCCCGATTGCGGCACCAGGTAGAACCAGCGCCGCGTCGCCATGTGGCCTTCGCCGCCGAGGCCAAGAATGTTGGAGGCGATGGGGTCGCTGTCGCGGAAGCTATAGAACAGCCAGCCGTCGAGGTCGGCGTCTTTGAGCGCTTGTTGAATTCGTTCGATCAAGATGTCCCTCCACAGAAGTTAATTCCGACTCAGGGTTGACCTGCTAGATTATCACAACTGCGGCGCGCGACAGCAATACGCGGCTTGCCATTCTGAGGACGATCCGGCGCGCGGGCGTTGTCCGCCAGCCCGCAGAAAGATCAATGGCAAGCGCCGGCGCTCGTCCGGCTGGCGCTCGCGAGCATCTCGTTACTGGCGACCAGCCGCGCCCCGTGAGCCTGCATTTCGTCCAGCGCCTTTGCGCCATCGCCGGGCTGTACGTTGACGGCGCGGACGGCATCGGTCACTACATAGGTTTCATAGCCGAGCCGTAAAGCGTCGAGCGCCGTCGCCCGCACGCAATAATCGGTCGCCAGCCCCGCCACATAAACGCGATTGACGCCGCGCGCCTTCAGGTACTGATCGAGCGAGCGCCCCTCGTCATCAACGCCTTCGAACTCCGAATAGGCATCGCGCTCAGGCGTTGAGGCTTTGCGGAACGTATGCGCGATCTGCTGGCGGTCGAGCGCCGGGTGCAATTCAGCGCCAAAGGTCTGCTGTACGCAGTGTGGCGGCCACGGCCCGCCCTGGTCACGAAACGAAACGTGATTCGCCGGGTGCCAGTCGAGCGTCGAAACGACGAGCGGGAAGTGCGGCATCAAACGATTAACGACCGGCACGACTTTGTCGCCTTCAGCAACGGCGAGCGCGCCGCCGGGGCAAAAATCATTCTGGATATCGACAAGAATCAAGGCTGCGTCTTCGAATGGGTTTGCCATGTTGGGCTCCTCTGACTTTCATTTTAGCCGGGCTCCGAGGGCGAATCTACCGATAATCGCTGCTCGTGCGCCGCCCGCAAAACGTCCTGCTCTTGCTGAAGCCGAACGCTGACATTGACCGGATAACGGGCCGTCGCTTCATTCGGCAGCAACGCCTCAGACAGGCGCGCAAGCTCGCTTGCGGCGCGCGCTTGCGCCTCGTCGAGCCGCCGTTTGCGCGACACTCGCCGCCGGCTGATGGGCGCATTGTCGTCGGTCTCGCAATCGGCGAAGCGTTGATCGAGGCAGCGGCCATCGCTCATGACGGCTTCAAGCAAGGGCTGCCACGCCGGGCCGGGCGGCGGCTCATCGGCGGCGGCGATGATGTCTCGGCTGTAGCGGCCCGCGACCGTTTCGCGCCAGACCTGTTTCGCGCCGGGATAGGTCGCCTTGTCCTTGCTCAGCTTGATGCGCCCGCTGATGTGGCCGTCCTGCTCAAGCCCCACGAGCTTATAGACCGCCGACAATGCCGGCGCGTCGAACGAGGTAGCCAGCTCCGTGCCGACGCCGAATGAGTCAATGCGCGCGCCACCGGCCAGCAGCTCGGCGATGCGATATTCGTTCAGGTCGCTGCTCGCAAAAATCCTGGTCTGCTGCATGCCTGCGCGGTCAAGAATGTCGCGCACGCGAATACTCAGCGCACCGATGTCGCCGCTGTCTAGCCGCACCGCGGCGATCTGTGGCCCGTAATCACGCGCCAGTCTTTCGACGGCTGCGAGCGTGTCATAGGTGTCAACCAGCACCGTCGCGCTTTTGGGAAAGACTTTGAGGAAAGCGCCGAAGGCTTCGTCTTCCTCTTCAAACGACATCACGAACGAGTGCGCCAGCGTGCCGAATGTCGGGATGCCGAAAAGATATCCGGCTTCAACATTCGATGTCCCGATTGTGCCGCCGATGAAAGCAGCGCGGGCCGCACACAGGCCGGCCTCGCTGCCGTGCGCTCGCCGTGTGCCGAATTCGATAACGTCGCGGCCCGCGGCAGCGGTCACGACGCGCGCCGCCTTCGAGGCGATCATCGTCTGCGAAGCGATGGCCGTAATCAAGAATGTTTCGATGACTTGCGCTTCAATGATCGGCGCGGAAACGCGCAGCAGCGGCTCGTTGCTAAAAGCGATGGTGCCTTCCGGCATCGCCCACACGTCGCCCGTGAAGCGGAAACCTGCCAGATAATCGAAGAAATCCGGCGACACGCCGGCAAAGACGGGATGCTCACGCAGGTAGGCGATCTCTTCCTGGGTAAAGCGCAAACGCGTCAGGTAATCAATCGCCTGTTCCAAACCGGCGCTGATGAGGTAGCTGCGGCGCTCCGGCAGGCGGCGCACGAACAGCTCGAAGATGGCCCGCGACTGCATGCCGTTGTCGAAGTAGGCGGCGGCCATCGTCAGCTCGTAGAGGTCGGTCGCTAATGCCAGGGCGCGTTCCGTCATCTTGATAGCAACTATATGAACCGCCTGTTAGCAAGTCAACGCGACACTTGCGGCACGCCTTGAGAGTTGGCAGCGCGGTCGTTACAATCGCCGCCTGAGAGTGAACCAAGATGACAAGAGAGAAGAACGAAGCCGGCATCGGCGACCTGGTCAGCGAGTCGCGCCTCCGCGTGCGCTACGCCGAGACCGATCAGATGGGCGTCGCCTATTACGCGAATTACCTGGTGTGGTTCGAGGTGGGCCGCAGCCAGTACTGCCGCGACTGCGGTTTTTCCTATCGCGACATGGAGCGCGAGAGCGGTCTGTTTATGATCGTCGCCGAGGCGCGTTGTCGTTACAAGACGCCGGCGCGCTACGAAGACGAGCTACTGATTAAGACGCGGGCGACCGAGGTGACGCGTCGGACGCTGCGCTTCGGCTACGAGATAACCCGTGACGACGGCACCCTGCTTGCGACCGGCGAAACCATGCACGTCTTGATTAACGCCGCGGGCCGCCCGTCGAGCTTCCCCGACAAGTACCTCGCGCTGCTGCGGCAGCAGTAGGCAGTAGGCAGGAGGCAGGAGGCAGTTCACACTGCTAGACGCAAAGATATTGGTGCGAATTCATCGTATGTACATCTGCCTATCACATCAATCAATGACTGCCTCCTGCCTCCTGCTTCCTGATTCCTGATTTATGGATCGGCTGGTTTATCACAATGACGGCATCTTTGAAGTGAGCGACGCGAAGGTTGCGCCGACGCTCGCGGGTGTGTTGTACGGCTGGGGCTTGTTTACGACGTTGCGGATTTATCAGGGCCGTGTGTTTGCCTTTGAACAACACTGGGAGCGCCTGCTCAAGTCCGCTGAAAAAGCCCGCGTGCCGCTTGGTGTTGACGCCGAAGCGATGAAGCGGGCGCTGGTTGAAATCGTCGCCGCGAATAAGCTAACGCAAGGCCGGGCACGCATCACTATCCTGAAGGGCGAAGCCGGTGCGTGGCGCGGCGCTTCCGCGCGCGAAGCCGATGTAATGATCTTTACGGCAAGCGACACGGCGCGGCAGCCGTCGCCGGTTACGCTTACCCTGTCGCCTTACCGATTGCTTGCGAGCGGGCCGCTCACAGGGATTAAGCGCACGGCGATGATCGAAAATCTGCTGGCGTATGACGAAGCGCGCTCGCGCAATTTCGATGAAGCGGTGATGTTGAACGAGCGCGGCGAGATGGTCGGCGCAACAGCGGCTAATCTCTTCTGGGCGCAGGGCGACGAGCTATTCACGCCGTCGCTGGCCACGGGCGCGATAGCCGGCGTGACTCGCCGCTTCGTCAACGATCTGGCGGCGCAGGCGAAACTACATGTCGTCGAAGGGAGTTTTACAATACAGCGTCTGCTCGACGCCCGCGAAGTTTTCTTAACTTCGACGACACGCGAGATTGCAGTGGTGGCGAGCTACGACGTGAAGCAATATGATCTGAGAGAGGCCAACATCGCCCGTGTCATCCAGCGGCGCTTTGGCAATCTGACCCGCGATGCCGCAATGCTGTTGTAGCGAATCATCTCAAGCGATTCATTCCGGGCGGCGCGATCATTCAATGTAACGGCTCGGCGTGAATCGTGAACGACACCGTCGAGAGGCGGTCGCCGCGCTGGAACTGTGTCCAGATACGATAATTGCCTGGGCGCGGCATGAAGGCGTTGAAGGTCACATCGGGGCCGCCGCGCACTTTTGACCTGTCGGCCTCCGGCGCAATCTCTTCTTCGGGGTGCGAGTGGACATAATCGGCCTGGTCTTCGCTCAAGATCAAGGTGTGGCCCATCGCGCCCAGATACGGCACCAGATCACGCACCGGCGCGCCGGTCTTCGCGTCGCTCAAGTGATACTTCAAAGCCACAGGCTGGCCGGCGATCAACTGCTCGGGCTCTAGCTTCAGCTCAACCTTTATGCCGTCAACCGTCTTGACGAATGAGGTGTCGGCGACCAGATGAGCCATCGCGCCGACGAGATCAGCTTTATAGCCGGCGGTGGCAATGTGCTGCTGCAAGACCTGCGGCGTGCCATCGCTCGGGTAAAAGTCCGAATAGACTTTGTACAGCCCGGCCCGCGGCAAGCGGGTTTCGACGGTGAACGAGCCGTCGCCCTGGAAATCCGGGTGGATGTGCTGAAACTCGTTCATATCCTGGCTGACGATGAACAGGTGATAGAGCTTGTCGTGAGTGATCTGAAAATCCTTCACCTGCTGGCCGGTCCTCGGATTGAAGATGGCAAAGCGCAGCTTCAGCGGCTCATCGGGGCGCGGCGCGCGCGGCGTCGCTTCCATCCGCAGGTCGAAGGCGTCGGGATTTTCGGGCGTCACCGCCACCAGCGTCATCTGGCACTTCGGACATTTGCCCGGCTTCGCCGTGCGCACTTCCGGGTGCATGACGCAAGTGTAGCCGTCTGACGAAGGCACGATCTCGCGTGATTGCTGCGGCGTCAGCGTGACCGGTCGCGGGTCAGCCGACAACGCGGCCTGAGCGGCCAGAGTTGTGCCCAGGAAGATGATTGATAATCGAAGCCCGAGTCCCATGTTGCTCCTCATCAGAATCATTCTACACCGGCCGGCGCGCTGTCGTCGCGGCTGTGATATAATCCGGCCTCGGTTCGAGCCCCCAGAATATCCGTTTTCGCTATGAGTGTAATTTATGTCCCTCAATGATTCGGCTGAACAGTTGACCGAGGCGCAACGGCTCCGGCAAGCGAGCCAGAGACTTGCCTCGTTATTGGAGGCGGCGGACGCGGCTCGGCGCGAGGCCGAACACCGCGCGGACGCCTTGCAGAAACAGGCCGACCTGATCGATCAGTCGTCGGATGCGCTGTTGATCTGGGAGCTGGGCGGCGGCCTGACGTTCTGGAACCGCGCCGCCGAGCAACTCTACGGCTTCAGCAGCGCCGAGGCGTTGGGGCGCGTCTCGCATCAACTTTTGCAAACCGTTCACCCCGTGACGGTACAGGCGTTCGAAAGCCAGCTCGCCGAGCAAGGCCAGTGGGAAGGTGAGCTGCGACATCTCACTAAAGACGGGCGGCGAATCACCGTCGAAAGTCGCTGCAAGGCCGTCAGCCAGAACGGGCGCACTTACGTGTTGGAATCCAATCGCGACATCACCGAGCGCACGCGCATGGAGGCGGCGCTGCGCGAAAGCGAAGAGCGTTTCTCGAAGGCTTTTGCCGCCGGCCCGCTGGCGATGACGATCACCTCGTTGCGCAGCGGGCGGCTGCTGGAGGTCAACGAGACGTTCACGCGGCTGTCAGGATTCACGCGCGAAGAGGCGGTCGGGCGCACGACGCTGGAGCTTGGCGTCTGGGCCAATCCGGTTGACCGCGAAGCTGAGCTGGCCCTGGTCTCCGGGCAGGGTCAGGTGCGCCGGATCAAGTACCGCTTCCGCATGAAAGACGGCACGCAGTTGATCGGCTTGCTGTCAGCCGAGCGCCTGGACATCGGCGGCGAGCCATGCGCGCTGACCGTGATCGAGAACATCACCGAGCGCGAGCGCGCTGAAGCCGAGCTACGCGAGAATGAGGAACGGTTGCGCCTGGCGCTCGAAGCCGGACAGGTCGGCACCTGGGATTGGGACGTCACTAACGATCATGTCACGTGGTCGGATGCGACTTACCGCTTTCACGGTTTGAATCGCGGGGAATTCGGCGGGCGCGTCGAAGATTTTGCGGGGCTCATCCACGCGGACGACCGCGAGCGCATCAACGCGACGATTGGCGCGGCGCTTGAAAGTAAGGAGCCTTACTCAGCGGAGATGCGCATCGTCTGGCCGGATGGCAGCGTCCGCTGGATCGCCACCAACGGCAAAGCCCTCTTTGACGCCGACGGCAAGCCTGTGCGTATGCTCGGCGCGACGGTGGACATCACTGAGCGCAAGCTTGCCGAGCAAGCCTTGATCGAAGCCGACCGCCGCAAGGACGAGTTCCTGGCGATGCTGGCCCACGAGCTGCGAAACCCGCTCGCCCCTATCCGCAACGCCGCGCAATTGCTGCGGCGCGACGCGCCATCTGACTCGGAGCTTCAATGGGCACGAGAAGTGATTGACCGTCAGGTCGAGCATCTGGCGCGGCTGGTCGATGACCTGCTCGACGTGTCGCGCATCACCGAAGGCAAGATCACCCTCAAGAAAGAGAAAATCGATCTCATCAGCATCGTCGGTCGCGCGATGGAAACCAGCCGCCCGCTGATTGACGCCCGCAAGCACCGCCTGACGGTGGCGCTGCCTGAGCAGCCTTTGCGATTAGAAGGCGACACCACGCGGCTGACACAGGTGGTGTCGAACCTGCTGCACAACGCCGCCAAGTTCACGCCCGAAGGCGGGCAAATCTGGCTGGCCGCCGAAGCCGTCGCCGGGCAGGTGGTCTTGCGCGTGCGCGACAACGGTGTGGGCATCCCGCAGGATTTGTTGCCGCACGTCTTCGATCTCTTCCGGCAAGCCGACCATTCGCTGGATCACTCGGCGGGCGGGCTGGGGCTCGGCCTGACGCTGGTGCGCCGCCTGCTTGAGCTGCATGGCGGCAAGGTCGAAGCCTACAGCGAAGGCGCAGGGCGCGGCAGTGAGTTCGTCGTGTGGCTGCCGGCGCTGGCTGATAACTTCGAAGCGATGGCGGATAACCCAGAGGTCGGCGGCTTGCGCGAAGCAGCACGCTACCGTGTGCTGGTCGTTGATGACAACATCGATTCGGCGGAAAGTATGGCGCTGCTGCTTGAGCTTCATGGGCACCAGGTGCGGATGGCCCACGACGGGCCGGCGGCGCTCGCGGCAGCGCACAGCTTCTGGCCTCAAGTGGTGGTCCTGGACATCGGCCTGCCGGGGATGGATGGCTACGAGGTCGCGAGGCAACTGCGAGCCGACAGCCGAATGCAAAACGTCATGCTGATCGCCATGACCGGGTATGGACAGATCGAAGACCATAAACGCTCGATGCGCGCAGGCTTCGACCACCACCTGGTCAAGCCCTTAGACCTTGAGGTGCTGCAAGCCATCATCGTTTCTGACGCCCAGATCAGCGGCCAGCGGTCGAAGCAGACTTAGCGCAGTCTTCAATTGCATTTGCTCTGTAGCGCAAGGCGGTTAGCTTGCGCGAGTCCTGGCGCAAGCTAACCGCCTTGCGCTACACCCGATTGACTACCGCTCTAGCACTACCCTCGGCTTGTCCTTCAAAGCTGCAAGACAAACGCGCCGCTCGCCACGCCGTCGCTGTTGACGATGCGGATGGTGTTATCGCCGGCCTTCAACCCGAGCGCCTTGGCCTTCCCCTTCACGCGAATCGTCGAGCCGTTGATCGAACGCACGTAATCTGTCCGGTCGGCGTCGTTGATGATCAGCCGCGCGCCGCTGTCAAAGGCGCTGCCGCTAATCACCATGACCTTCTTGCCGTCCCAGCTCACCGAAGCAATCTGGGGCAGCGCCGGAGCCACCAGCTCGAACGCGCCGCGCCCATAGGTCGCCGCCTGAATCAAGCCGCTGGGGTGCGAAGCCAGCTCGGTGACGACCACCGGCGGCATGCCATTGGTGAGCGGTTGCCAGCTCGTCCCGCCCGCCGAGCGAAAGACGCCGATGTCTGTGCCGACGTAGATGGCGCTCGCATCCAGCGGATCGATCAAGACGGTGTTGGCCGGCACGTCCGGCAAGTTGCCGCTAATGTCGCTCCATGTCGCCCCGCCATCAGTCGTCTTGAAGGCGTGCCCGGCATTGAACCCCGACATGGTCAGGTAAGCGGCCAGCGGATTCACCGGATCAACTTTGATACTGGTGATCGAGCGGTCGGGCAGATGGCCGGTCACATCTCGCCACGTCGCGCCGCCGTCGCTGCTCATCATTGCGCGGCCCTGCGCCGAGCCTGTGTAAATCACACTGAGGTTCGAGCGCGCCACGGCAATCGCCGTCAGCACGTCGCGGCCTTTGTCGTTGACGCCTTTGGTCAAATCCAGCTCTCCGGCGGGCGCTTCCCACGTCCAGCCGAGGTCGCGGTTGATGAACAGCCGCCAGGTGCCGAAGTAGAGCGTCGCGTCAACGCCGTTGCCGACAAACGGCGCATAGAAAGCGACCCGCGCCGGCTCGGCGTTCTCGCCGAATGAGGTCGTGAAGGCAACCTGCGTCTCGAAGTAGAGGCCGCTGCCGAGATAACGATAGATGTTACCGCGAACGTAAGTGATGAATGCTACATTGGGGTCGAGCGGGTTGAAGACGACGCGCCCGCCGTCGCCGCTGAAGACTTCGTACCACGAGTTGTCCCTGACGTTGCGCCATTGCGTGCCGTTGTCCTGCGTCCCGCCGAGGCTGATGGCCGGATCATTGGGGTGGATGGCCAGGCTGGTGAACTGCGTCAGCGTCAGCCCTCGGTTCAACGATTGAAAGCTCGCGCCGCCGTTCACTGTCCTGTAGATGCCGCCGTCGCAGCCGATGAAGAACTCGCCGCCGCGCCCCGCAACAAACGCCAGCGCGTGCTGGTCGGGGTGCGCTTTAGACGCGCCCGGCGTGTAGTCGTAGTAGCTGCCGTTGAAGCTGAACGCGCCCGTGAGGTTCGCCCACGTCGCGCCGCCATCGGTCGAGCGGAAGAGATCGCGCGCCCCCGCGTAGAGCGTTTGCCCGTCGTTCGGGTCAGCCATCAAATAGGTGTTATAGCCGATTTGCACTGTGTCAAAGCCCGGCGTGGCGGCAGCCGTCCAGGTCGCGCCGCCGTCCGTCGAAGCGCGCAGGTTGGCCACGAGATTGTCGCCTGAAAAGCCGCCGTAGTAGGCATAGACCTTGCGCGAGTCGGCGGGCGAAATCGCGACGCGGCAATCTTGTCGCTTCTTCACGTCGAAGCTGTCGCTAGTAAAGCAGGTGGCCCATGTCGCGCCCGCATCCGTCGAGCGCGCCACGCGCATGGGCGGATCGTTGTCGGCGTCGAGACGCGATAGGCCGCTGAAAACGACTCGCGAATTGTTCGGGTCAATCGCAACGTCGCGTGCCGCGCCCGCCAGCAGCTTCGTCCAGCTCACGCCGCCATCGCTTGAAACGTAGAGTCCGCTTGAAGTCACATGGTCGGCCGCCAGTCGTGAATACTGCGCGACATAAACGCGATTCGGGTTGGTCGGGTCTACGTCGAGCTTCGAGATCGTCCCGGGCGAAGGCAGCGACGCATTGCTCACACGTTGCCAGGTCAACCCGGCATCGGTTGATTTCAAAACGCCGCTGCCGAGATAGCCGAGCTTGCTGTCGCCCATGCCTGCGTAAACGACCGCGGGCTTGCTCCCGGCAAAAGCCAGCGAGCCAACCGCCAGCTCGCTCTGATCGTCCGAGACCGCGGCGAAGCTCGCGCCGCTGTCGGTTGAGCGCCAGATGCCGCCGGTTGAGCTGCCCGCCAAAATCAGGCGCGCATCGGCGGGCGACACGGCGATGGCATTGATGCGCCCGCTGGTGTTCCCCCAGTTGCCCATGTAAGAAGAGACCGTAGGCTGTGGGCCGATGGGTTGCCAGCGCCGCGCGGCGGTCGCTTCGACGAGCGACTGTGCGCGCATGCGGCTGAGCGATTCAAGCGCCCGACGGCGCGCGTCAGCCGGAATGGTGTTGTGGGGATATGCGCGCTGATAGGCAAACCAGTCGTTGCGCCCTTCGGTGTCTTCGAACTCTTCGGACGCGGGTTCCCTGGCATCGTTTAGGTGAGGCGCGGGCGCAAGCGCAGGGCGAGATATGTCCTTCGGCTGACGAAGCAACACGTCACACATCAGCGGCGTCAGACAAACGATGAAGACGGCAAAGCGCATCACCGCGGCTTTATGTTTGAACAGCTTTCCGAACAACATCACAGATCACTTCGCGGCTTCGGCCTTCGCCGCTTCCGCCAGCGGTGTCGAGCCTGAGGCGTCACGCATCCAGCGCTGCAAACGCTCCATGTCCTTAGTCACCGTGCGCGAGCCGGCAAACAAGACAATCGCCAGCAACAGGCCGAGCAGCGGAATGATGAATAGCGCCGAGTGTAAGCCTTGCGGGGCAAACGGGCGCAGGGCCTCAAACGTCGTTTCGGTCACGCCTGCCGCCTGCGCCGCTTTCATCGTGTAGTGGCTACTCAGATAGCCCATGCCAACAGGGCCGAGCGATGCGCCGAGGACATACATCGCAAAAAAGTAGAGCGCCATTGCCGTGCCGCGCAGCGACGGCTCGATGACATCTTGAATCGTCGAATAGACCGTCGCGTAATAGACATACATCAACGCCCAGCCGATGAACAGCAGCACCGTGAAGCTCACCGTCGCGCCGGCGGGCCGGGTCAGGGCAAGGTAGACCAGCGGCACGGCTAACAACACGCAAATCGCGCCGACCAGCAGCCGGCCATTCGCTCGCCGTCGCATGATCGCGTCGCCGGCAATGCCGCCGAGGATCAATCCCGGCACGCCTGAAAGCCCATACGTCAGCATCGAGATCATGCCCGCATTCAGCGCGTCCAAATGATAGACGCGCTGCAAGAAGGGCGAAATGAATGAGCCGACGGCGTACATGTTGAAGTTGTGCAGCGCCCCCGACAGAATAATCCACCACATCGTCGGGATCGATAGCACCAGCAGAAAGGGCGAGCCTTCGCGCTTGGCGCCGCTGATCGCATGGGTTTCCGACGCGCCGCGCCGCGGCTCTTTAATCAACAAAGCGAGCCCGGCAAAAATGATTCCGGGTATCGCAGCGATGTAGAAAGATGGTCGCCAGCCCCAGTACTTGGTCACCCAGCCGCCGACGGCAAAGCCCGCCGCGACGCCGAAGGGCAGGCCGAGCATGAAGATTGCCAGCGCCTTGCCACGCCTGGAGGCCGGGAACAGGTCGCCGATCAGCGATGCGCCCGCCGGCGCGCAGCTCGCTTCGCCGACGCCGACGCCGAGCCGCATGGCGAACATCTGCGTGTAGTTCTGCGCCAGGCCCGAAACTGCCGTGAACAGGCTCCAGACGAAGACGCCTGCCGACATAATCCAGGTGCGCGTAAAGCGGTCGGTCAACCGGCCCAGCGGCAGGCCGACGGCGGCATAGAGCAGCGTGAAGGCGGTGCCCAGGGTGCCGAGCGCCGTATCGCTCAGTTGCCACTCGTTGCGCAAGGTCTCGCCGACCGCGCCGAGAAGCTGGCGGTCGAAAAAGTTCATCAGGTTGATGCCGAACAGCACCCATAACGCGAAGCTCGCTTTGTTCCTTATCGACATGCTTTGCCTTCGGTCGGAAAGAATTATGCCGGCTGGCTCCGGCCACTCTACCTCCGCCCCGCTTTATTGATGCGGGGTGTTACTCAAGCTCTTGAAGCTCTCGTGGAGTTTCATGATTTCCGGCGCCTGCTCGACGCCGCGCTGCAAATCGGTTTTGTGAATCAGACCACCGATACGGCGGCGAACCTCGCGGCGACGGTCGAGTAGTTCGCCCGACGGCTCGCGGCCCCAGGCGCGGTAGCGCGCCAGCGCGCGGTTCTCGTCGTCGGCGACCTGCAAGAGGCCGCGAAACGCCGCCGGCAGTTCCGGCAGATACTCCAGCCCGTGACAGTTCGTGCAAAAGACCGCGAAGCTGAAGTCGCGTGCCCGCGCTGCCGACCCGACCGAGTGCGCGCCGTGACAATCGCCGCACGACAGGCGCGGCACCTCGAAGTTTTTCGGGAAGTGCAGGCTGCTCTTAAACTCCGCGGCCGGCTGCTCGTGACATGCGCCGCAGATTTTCAACTGTTCGACCGCTGACGGCTTGCCGATAAAGTTCACAGCGTGCGCCGCCGCTTTGTCGCGGGCTTTGTAATCGCCGCCGTGACAGGCAACGCAGGTGATGGCGTTGCGCGAATGAACGCTCTGACTAAAGAGCGCCACGCTGCCGTCACCGCTCTGTTGATGGCAAGAGACGCAGGTGTTCACCGATGACAATGACGCACGGGTCTGTGATTCAGTCGGCGGCCTGGCTGCCGCAAGCGAGCGGATGTAACGGACGAGCGCGTTGATCTCGTCGTCGCTCAGCGCGCCGACATAAAACGGCATCGGCTCTCTGCCGAATTTGATCGTCTTGAACATCAGTTCGTCGGTGACGTTTGCCTGCCACTTCGAGTTGGTGAAGTCGGGCTGGCCATGCATCCGTCCGCGCCCGTCTTCGCCGTGACAGTCTTTACATTCGTGCATGAAGATCTTTTCGGCGTCCACCGCGGCGCGCTTTTCCTGCGCCTCGAAGGCGCGGACAGAGCAGAGCGCGGCGATCAAAGCAAAGCTCAACGCGGCGACCAGCCCTTGCAAACGTCGTGACCACATCCCGATTACTTACCCTTGAAGTCCGCCTTGCGTTTTTCGAGGAAGGCCGCGACGCCTTCGCGAAAATCTTCCGAGCCGAAACAGGCCGCTTGATTCACCGCCTCGAAATCCAGCGCCGACGCCAGGTCGCCGGTCTCGCCGTGATTGAGGCCCGCCTTGATCTTCGCCAGCGCGATCCCAGGCGAAGCGGCCAGGCGCGTGGCCATCGCATCCACCGTGGCGTCCAGCTCTTCATAAGCCACGACGCGGTTGACCAGGCCGAGGCTCATGGCCTCGCGCGCGCTGATGATGTCGCCGGTCGCCATCAGCTCGAAGGCTTTGTGATAGCCGACAAGGCGCGGCAGAAAGTAGGTCGAGCCGCCATCGGGCATCAGGCCGATTTTCACGAAAATCTGGGCGAATTTGGCCTGTTCCGAAGCGATCAGCAGGTCACAGGCGAGCGCGTAGTTGCACCCCACCCCGACCGCGTGGCCGTGAACTCGCGCAATGATGGGCTTGGCCAGCTTGCGCATGGCGATGATGGTCGGGTTGGTATGCTCGCGCAGCGACGCGGTCACATCGACGTTGCGGATGTCGCGCCCGTCAGAGATTTGCAGGTCGGCGCCGGCGCAGAAAGCATCGCCGGCGCCGGTCAGGATAAGGACGCGGCTATCATCTTCGGCAGAGCGTTGAATCGCTTCGTGCAGCAGCTCGATGGTTTCGGTATCAACGGCGTTACGGCGCTCTGGCCGGTTGATGGTGATGCGCTTGATGCCGCCTTCGAGCGTCACCTGTATCTTGTCGCTCGCCGCCATAGCTATTCCCTTCCGTGTGGATTATTGAGAACAAGAGCGGCGTTATTCTCTACCAAAGCGCTGACTTTTGCAACGTGGCCCTGACGTGGACAAACATTCGGCCTTTGCCTTAAACTCGCAGCACCAATCAACGATCAATCGGAGGCCCAGGATGATGAAACGAACGCTGCTTGCCGTTGTCTTCGTCGCGCTAGTGATGCCGCTCGGCGCGCCGTCGCTACCCAAGACCGCCGCCAGGGATGAGGCGACCATTTATCGCGATGAATTCGGTATTCCGCATGTGTTCGCGCCGACACTGGAATCGGCTTGCTATGCCATCGGCTATGCGCAGGCCGAAGACCGGCTGGAAGAACTGCTCAAGAATTATCGTCGCGCCAACGGCACGATGGCTGAAGTGTTCGGGCCGGAGGCTTACCGCCAGGACTTGATGCAGCGACTCATGCGGCACGAGGCCGTCAGCCGCGAGCGCTACAATCAGGTCAGCCCGAAGATGCGCGCTTGCATCGAGTCGTATCAAGACGGCATCCGCGCCTTTATGAAAGAGCATCCCGAACAGGTGCCGTCGTGGGCGCAGGAGATTCATCCGTGGGATGTCATCGCGCTCGGCCGCTATATCATCTTTGGCTGGCCGATTGGCGAAGCCGGCGGCGATTTAATTCGCGCGGGCATCCAGCCCGACCCGATGGCGTACCGGGGATCGAATGAGATGTTGATTGCGCCTTCGCGCACGGCAATGAATGCGCCGATTGCGGTGATCGATCCGCACCTGAGCTGGTACGGCGAGTTCCGCTTCTATCAGGTGCGCATCTATGCCGGCGATTACAACGTCAGCGGCGTCTCCATCCTCGGCGTGCCGCTGCCGAGCCTCGGCCACAGCCGCTACTGCTCGGTGGCGATGACGACGGGCGGGCCGGACACCTCGGACATCTTTGAGGAAGAGTTGAACCCGGCCAACCCGCGCCAGTACCGCTATGACGGCCAGTGGCGCGACATGACGGTGCGCAAAGAAAAGATCCGCGTGAAAGACGGCGACAAGGTGGCCGACAAAGAGATCGAGATCGAATACACGCATCACGGCCCCATCGTCGCGCACAAGAACGGCAAAGCCTACGCGATGGCGATACCTTACGCCGAAGAGGTCGGGCTCACCGATCAAGCCTACGAGATGATGTCAGCGCGCAACCTCGACCAGATGAAGCAAGCGATGGGGCATCTGCAATTGATGGCGCAGAACGTCATGGTCGGGACGGTGCAGGGCGACATTTACTATGTCCGCAACGGGCGCGTGCCGGTGCGCGCCAAAGGCACGGATCCCGGCAAGCCGATTCCCGGCAACTCGTCGGCAAACGAATGGCAGGGCCTGCACCCGTTCAGTGATCTTGTGCAAATCACCAACCCGCCTACGGGCTACATGCATAATTGCAACGTCACGCCGTGCGCGATGATGAAGAACAGCCCGCTGACGCCCGACAAGTATGCGGCGCACCCTTACCTTTACAACGCCGACTGCAAGATGCCGCGCCACCAGCGCGCCGAGATGATGACCGATCTGCTCGACGCCGCTAACAAGGTGACGCTCGAACAGGCGATAGACATCGCCTTCAACCCGACGGTGTATCACGCAGAGATGTGGCAGGCGCGCTTGAAGAAAGCCATTGAAAGCCCGGCAAAGACGGCGCTCTCTGCGGACGCCATGTCCGTCTCTGACTCGATATTGAAATGGAATCGCCGCTCGGATGCCGACTCGGAAGGCGCGCTGGCTTTTTACGCTTTTAAGAAAAGTCTGCCTGCGGACGTGGCCAAGCAATATGACCCGCCCGATAGCGTCACCGACGCGCAGTTGATTGACGCGGTGAACAACGCCGCCAAGTGGCTCAAAGAGAATGTCGGCACGACCCACGCCGCCTATGGACAATACTTCCGCGTCGGGCGCGAGGGTGGCGCGAAGACATGGCCGGTCGGCGGCGGCTCGCTCAACGGCGGCCCGAATAATGTGGCGATGGCGACGCCGCGCGCCATCTCGTTCAGGCCGGTCGGCAAAGAGATGGTCGGCGTCGGCGGCCAAACCTCGACGCAGATCGTCGTGATGTCGAACCCGCCGAAGTCTTACGCCATCATCCCGCTCGGCGAGAGCGACCATAAAGAGAGCGGCCACTGGGACGACCAGGCCGAAAAGCTCTTTAGCAAGAGCAAGGCTTATCCGTCATTCTTCATGGACAAGCCGGAACTGCTGAAGCACGTCACGGCGACGAAAGTGCTGCGCCGCTCGGCACCGGCACAGGCGGCCCGCGCTGGTCGTTGAATGAAACATAGATTAACCGCAGAGGACGCAAAGGAACGCAGAGGTGAAGAAATCCTTTGCGTCCTCTGCGACCTCTGCGGTCAAACCTTATCGCACTCCCTCAGATGAATTCAGATTCGGTCGCTGCGTGTTATAATCGTCCTCGACCTTATGAAGTTCACTATCCTTGAGCCAATGTCAACGGGCGACGTGATAGACCGCTCGGTACGCCTCTATCGCCGCAACTTCACGTCGCTGATCGCCATCGTCGCATTGCCGACGTTGATCGGCTATGTCATCTCGTTGATCTTCTGGTACGGCTATTCGAATGTAGTGCTGAACACCGCAGCGCCGGGCCGTGTGCCAGCCGACGCGATGCTGATGATGCTGGTCGGCATGGCGGGTATGCCTGTGTGGGGGTTGATCCTGCTGTTGACGGTGTGCGGCATGTCGCGCGTCGTCGGCGATAACTTGATGATGGGCGAGCCGATTACCTTTCGCCGCTGTTTCGCGGCGGTGCGCGGCAAGATCGGGCAGATCATCGCCCTCGGCCTGCTGATCATGGCGTTGATGTTCGGCGTCTACATGGTGCTGGTCTTTGTCGTGATTGCGCTGGCGCTGGTCATCGGCCTTGCCGGCGGCTTGATTGCGTCCATGCACCTGCCGCAGTGGGTGATCATTCTGTTGATGGTGATTGTCATCTTGCTGGCCATTGCCGCCGCGCTGTTTGCAATCTCGTTCATCCTGGCGCGGATCGTCTTTATGCCTCAGGTCTTGATGATCGAAGGCGAAACGGTGGGCTCGGCGCTCGGGCGCGCCGTTAAGCTCGGCAAGGGCAACTGGCACCGCGTGCTCGGCATTGTGCTGTTCACCTATTTCATCTCGCTGTCGCTGATGGGCGCGATGAGCATCACTGCCGGGGTGATTCTTTACCTGACCGGCTTCCTGCAAGGCGCATCGCTGACGGACCCTTTGTGGAATATTCTCTACACCTCGTTCAACGACATCGCGCGCATGCTGTCGCTGCCCATCTGGATCGTGTCGTTCACGCTGCTCTACTTCGACAGTCGTGTGCGCAAAGAGGCATACGACATTGAGCTGCTGGCGCGCGAGGTCGCGCCGGGCTATGTGTGGCACGCGCCGCCGCCGGTCTTTGCCGGGTATTACCCGCCGCGCGAATATGTGCAGACCAGCCCGCTCGGTCTCGGCGGCTATTACTCGCCCGCGCCACAACCTCCGCCGCCCGCGCCGCAAACTGCGCCACCAATGGCATCTGCGCCACCCGCGCCGCCGGTGGCAGTCGAACCGCCGGTTGCGCTCGGCGATGAGTTGCGCACACGATTTGAAGAAGCGGCGCACTCGGTCAACGAAGATCGGCCAGTCGCTCGCTCGAACGACACCAATCAGCAAATGCCGCCGCCTGCGCCGCCCGCGTGGTGCGCGGCGTGCGGGAACCACCTGGAGTCGGGGTCGCGATTCTGTAGCCGCTGCGGCGCGGCAGTGCCGCCGCCTCGCGGGCCTCAATGACCTGATCAACATGAAACGAGCCGCGCTCATCCTATTGTTCATCGGCAGCGTCGCATCGGCCACCGCGGCAGAGACCTTGCTCAAATACGAGAACCGCGTCGCCCGCGCTGTCGAGCAGGTCGCTCGCATCAAGAGTGACGCCGATTACGAAATGCCCGGCGTCGAGCATATCAAGGAACTCCTGCCGCGCCGCGAGCAGATCGAACATGAAGGCAAACGGCTCCCGGTAGATAACGCCTGGCTGCACACCGCGCTTGACGCTTACCAGGTGGAGGCCAATCCGCAAAATAAAACCACCAGGCTTGGCGACATCGGCGATCAGTTAGCAGCACTCGATGCCGCCTTGATCCGCGCCGCTGAAACTACGCCCGATGCGAGCGGCGGTCAGCAGGCGCGCGCCCGGCTGCGCGATATTCTCAACCGCCCCGAATACCACGAGAAGGAAGAGAGCCGCCTATCGGCTTTTATCAGGAAGGTCAAAACCAAGGTCATGACCTTCCTGGCGGAAATATGGGAAGCCTTCTGGCGCATGCTCGGCAAAGTTTTCGGCTCCGGCGCGCAGGGCAGCTTGATCTCGAAGATTGTCGTGATCGCCGCGCTTGGGGCGTTCCTCTACTTCGGCATTCGCATCGCGATGCAGATCAAGCCGCGGCGGAAAAAGGCGCGCAAGCGGACGGTGCTTGGCGAGGAGATCGAAGCCGGCACGACACCCACCGACCTGTTCGATGCGGCGATGGCGGCGGCGCGCGCCGGTGATTTCCGGGTTGCCGTGCGCAAGCTCTACATCTCGCTGCTTTATGAGCTGAACGAGCGCAACCTGATTGAGATCGAAGAGAGCGCGACGAATCACGAATACCTGGCGCGGCTGGCGACCTATGCGCCGCTCGTGCCGCCGGTGCGCGAGATGACCGACCGCTTCGACCTCTCCTGGTACGGCCTGTTCCCGACCTCTGCCGACGAGTTTTCGGCCTATCTGGCGCGCTATAATGAAGCCTTGCAGCGCGCCAAAACGCTCACGCCGGAAGCGGCAAAATAGCCGTGCCGATGCGCCGCCTAAACTAGCGCAAAATCTGCGCGCGATTGACTTTCGCGGAATGTGGATGGTACACTTAAAGGTGTCAGGGGGTGCCAGGTTTCGACAGGGGACTCCGAGGCGACAGATGCATACCGCGGCCCATGCACCGCGTTAAAAGCGTGGAAAACACACTCGCGAATAGCGAACTTGCTTTGGCTGCTTAATGCAGCCACGTTTCTGCCGAGATCGCCTGTGTTTCGGTCTGAGACGTCACTTTAGCAGGCTGCCCCAATGAACCTCGGCTCAGGGGTTCGGCGGGAAAGACCAATCTGGGCTAGCCTGCGACGATGCTTCGTTGCTTCAACGGTCGCCGCGGGCGAAACAAAGATGAAGCAACTACGTATGTAGATTCTCTCGCTGACGACCTTTGGACACCGGTTCAATTCCGGTCACCTCCATTGCGAATTGTGAAGGACGTAAAGCTGCAACCGATAGGGCGAACGCGAGCGGCAATGCTGGCCGACGGTTCGCCTGTCTTTTTTTGAAGTGAGAAGATCAACTGATGAATGACCCTCGCGCCGCCGAAGCCACTGCCCTCAGACTCGCTGAACTGTCGCACGAGATAGACGAGCTTGAATCGAGCCGCGCCGCGCTGTTGAGGCGCGTCGAAAGCTTGCGCTCAACGCTGCTCAATGCCGGCAACCGCACCACCAACATGCGCGCCAGTGTTGACCTGCTGTGCGAGCACATCGCCGGCGTCGTCACCGCGATGGCCGAGTTGCGCGCTCTGGAAGCTGAAATTCGCGACCTCGGGGTTGAGATAACCGTCAACTCGCGCGAAAGCGTCAACCTGGTCTTCGAGGCCGACAGCCTCGGCGACACGCTCGACGAGGCCGAAGAAGAGATGGAACAGCTCTCGGCGATTCTCACCGACCGCAAAGGCCGCCATTCGCGCGGCCACTGACGGTCGCGGTATGCGGAACGCGGATTTGAGAACCACGCCGTCTTCTTTTTCTGGCTCGACAGCTCGTAACCTGATTTGAAGTTCGACCTATGCCTTCCGATCTCTCATCCGAAAATCCGCAATCCGCAATCCGCAATCCGCAATCCGCAATCCGCGCTGATTCGCCCATCGGCATCTTTGACTCGGGGGTCGGCGGGCTCACGGTCTTTCGCGCCCTCGAACGCCGGCTGCCCAATGAGAGCTTGATCTATCTCGGCGACACGGCGCGCGTGCCTTACGGGACACGGTCTGTGCAGACCGTCGAACGTTACGCTACCGAAGACGCCGGCTTCATCCGCTCAAAAAACGTCAAAGCCATCGTCGTTGCCTGCAATACGGCATCGGCAATGGCGGCGAACCGCCTGCGCGAAACCCTGGACGTGCCGGTGCTCGGCGTCATCGGCCCGGGGGCGCGCCGCGCCGTCGCAGCGACCCGTAGCGGTTATGTCGGCGTTATCGCCACCGAAGGGACGGTGGCAAGCGGCGCTTATGAACGGGCGATGCTGGCGCTCAACCCGCGGTTGGAAGTGATCTCGCGGGCCTGCCCGCTGTTCGTGCCGCTTGCCGAAGAGGGCTGGCTCGACCACCCCGTGACGCGTCAGGTCGCCGAAGAATACCTGACCGAGATGCGCGCCAGCCGCGTTGACACGCTGGTCCTCGGCTGCACGCATTATCCGATCCTGCGCCCGCTGATCGATGAAGTGATGGGCGATCATATCGCCTTCATCGATTCCGGCGAAGCGGTCGCCGACGAAGTCGCGCACCTGCTCGAATCGGGCGGCCTGCTGCGCCAGAGCAGCGCGCCGCGCACCAGCCGTTTTTATGTGACCGACGCGGCGATTCGCTTTCGCCGCGTCGCCGAGTTATTCTTAGGGCGACCGTTGGAAGCGGTCGAGACTGTGGAATTGGGGACGATCTAATGGCATATAAGAGAGCGGCGGGCCGCGCTTACGATCAACTCAGGGAAGTGCGGATCACGCCCGGTTATACGAAGTACGCCGAAGGCTCTGTGTTGATCGAGATGGGCGAAACGCGAGTCATCTGCACGGCGTCGATTGACGAGCGCGTGCCGATCTTCAAGCGCGGGCGCAATGAAGGCTGGGTGACATCGGAGTATTCGATGTTGCCGCGCGCCACCGAATCGCGCACCCAGCGCGAGACCGGCGGCAAATCGCTGTCGGGGCGCACGCAGGAGATTCAGCGGTTGATCGGGCGCTCGCTGCGCGCCGTCTGCCAGTTTAACCGCATGGGCGAGCGGACAATCTATGTTGACTGCGACGTGATTCAAGCCGACGGCGGCACGCGTACGGCTTCGATCACCGGCGGGTTTGTGGCGCTGGTGCTGGCCCTGCGCAAGCTCTACAACGAAGGCAAGGTCGCTTCGCCGCTGCCGATAACCGACTATGTCGCCGCCATCTCGGTCGGCATGATCGGCGGCAATGCGATGCTTGATCTCGATTACAGCGAAGACTCGCGCGCCGAAGTTGACATGAACATCGTCCGCACAGGCTCCGGCCAGTTCATAGAAATTCAGGGGACGGCAGAAACCAAGCCGTTCAGCAAAGAGCAGATGGACGCGATGACCGAGCTTGCAACCCACGGCATAGATCGGCTCATCGAAATCCAGCGCTCGATACTTGGCCCGATACGTTGAAAGGCGGGGCAACCGCCTGTAAAATCTGAGCAGGACTCGTTAACGTTCCCAGCGTAACCCGAAAGCGAGTGGAGGAAAGATGAAGAGCATTGGTCTGTGGTTTATGGCCGCATTCATCATCAGCACGTGTGCCGTTGCCGCTTCCGCGCAAGACGGGCGGGCGTACGAAGACAAAGCCGGTGGCTACAAGCTGTCGCTTTATGGCGACTGGCGTGCGGTCAACTATAACGACGCGGTGGGCCGCGCAAAGACTGAATTCGTTTTCCGCGACCGCGCCGAAGGCTTGCTGAAAATCTCCTCGCAGCCGCTCGAAGGTGCGCTGGCCAACATGGTGCAGGCCGAAGAAGAGAACCAGCGCAGCTATCGCGCCGGTTTCGAGCGCGCCGCCAGCGAGACATTCGGCGGCGGCATCTTGAGCGGCATGCGGCTGTCGTTCTACACCACCGAAGGGCCGCGCCAGCTCGCGCATACGACCTATTTCCTGCAAGACAAGAACACGGTCTTCGTCCTGCGGTTTATCGGCAAGCGCGGCGTGCTCGACCGCAACCGCAATCTGAGCGATCAGGTGGCGCGCAGCTTCCAGCCCCTCTAGCCCAGGAGGCAGGAGGCAGATAGCAGGAAGCGGAAAGCCGCAGGCCGTTCTCAGTCCCGTAGGGACGCCATGTATATAGTTATCGAGTTGGTTTGACCGGCAAGCTCCGTAGGAGCGCGATGTCGACATCGCGCTCCTACGGAGCTTCGTCTTTATTGAACGTCTCGACTATAAACATGGGCGTCCCTACGGGACCTGGTAACTGACAACTGCCTACTGCCTACTTCCCTTGCGCCTCAGCCGCTGTCGGTCATAAACTCCATGACCGGGAAAGGGCCGCAGCTTTAGCCATTCTCACCCTTCCCTGCTCTTAACTTCTTGCTACCGTCATCGAAAGGAGATCAACCCCATGAAGGTTTATGGCACCAAGGAGATTCGCAACGTTGGCATTGTAGGTCACGGCCATGCGGGTAAGACGTCACTGGTTTCGGCGATGCTGTTTGACGCCGGCGCGACGCCCCGCTTTGGCCGTGTTGACGAAGGCAGCACCGTCACCGATTACGACGAAGACGAGGTGGCCCGCAAGACCTCGATCCATAGCGCCCTTGCCTATCTTGATTGGAACGGCACGAAAATCAACCTGATCGACACGCCCGGCTTTGCGGCGTTCATCCTCGACGCCAAGACGGCGCTGCGCGCCGCCGACGCCGCGCTCGTCGTCGTTGATGGCATCAGCGGCGTCGAAGTGCAGACCGAAAAAGGCTGGAGTTTTGCCGAAGAGTTCGACCTGCCGCGTCTGCTCGTGGTCTCCAAACTCGACAAGGAGCGTGCCAACTTTGAAGCGGCGGTCAATTCGATCACCGACGCCTTCGGGCGCGCCGCCGTGCCGTTGCAACTCCCCATTGGCTCTGAGAGCCAGTTCCAAGGTGTCATAGATCTGGTTCATATGCGCGCTTATACCTTCGAAAAGGACGGCAGCGGCAAGTCGAAAGAGGGCGACATCCCGGCTGATCTGCAAGCGGCCGCCACCGCGGCCCGCGAGCGCATCATTGACGTGGTCGCCGAAACCTCTGAAGAGTTGATGGAGAAATACTTCGCCGAAGGCACCCTGAGCGACGACGAGTTGATTCCCGGCATCAAGCAGGCGGTCTGCGAGCGCCGCCTCTTCCCGATCTTCATCGCCAGTGGCGTCGCCAACATCGGCGTCCAGTCGTTGCTGAACGAAATCGTCGAGCTCGTGCCCGCGCCCGACGAGCTCGGCAAAGTCAAGGGCCGCGCCAGCGCCGACAGCGAAGAGGAGAGCGAGCGCGAGGTGAGCGATGCCGCGCCGTTCTCGGCTTTCGTCTTCAAAACGGTCGCTGACCCGTTCGCCGGTCGCATCACCGTCTTCAAAGTTTTTTCCGGCTTGGTCAAAGCCGACGCGACGGTTTACAACTGCACCAAGAACACCCAGGAGCGCCTCGGCCCGCTCCATGTTTTACAAGGTAAGGCGCTCGAAAAGATTCCCGAAGCGCACGCCGGCGATATCGTCGCCGTCGCCAAGCTCAGAGAGACGGCGACCGGCGATACCTTCTGCGATAAGGGAACGCCCATCGTTTACGATGCCGTCAAGCTGCCGACGCCGGCCATCGCTTTTGCCATCGAGCCGAAATCGCGCAACGATGAAGACAAGCTGTCGCAGGCCCTGCACAAGATGCTCGAAGAAGACCTGGCGCTGCGCTTCGACCGCGACCCGCAGACCAAAGAGTTTCTGCTCGCCGGCTCTGGCCAGACGCACATCGAGGTCGCGGTCAACAAGCTCAAGAAACGCTATGGCGTCGAGGTGACGCTCAATCCGCCGAAAGTCGCCTATCTCGAAACCTTCAAGGGCCGCGCCGAGATCGTTGGTCGCCACAAGAAACAGACCGGCGGTCGCGGTCAGTTCGGCGAGGCGACGGTGATCTTTGAATCCTTGCCGCGCGGCGGCGGCTTTGAATTCGTTGACAAGATCTTCGGCGGCTCGATCCCACAGCAATGGCGGCCCGCGGTCGAGAAAGGGATCAAGGACGCGGCGGCGCGCGGCGCGATTGCCGGCTACCCGCTGGTTGATTTCAGGGTCGAGCTAATAGACGGCAAATTTCACGCGGTTGACTCCGACGACCACTCTTTCCAGATGGCCGGGCGCAAGGCGTTCCGCGCCGCCATCGAGAAGGTCAAGCCCGTGTTGCTAGAGCCGATCATGAACGTCGAGATTACCGCGCCGCAGGAAGCCTCCGGCGACATCCTCGGCGACATCAACTCGCGGCGCGGGCGCGTCCAGGGCATGGATTCGAAGGGCACGCAGTCGGTTGTCAAAGCGCAGGTGCCACTGTCGGAAATGCTCTCCTATCAGTCAACGCTGAACTCGATTACCGGCGCGCGCGGCTCGTTCGTCATGGAGCTTGACCATTACGACGAAGTGCCGGCGCAGATCGCCCAGAAGATCGTCCAGAAAGCGGTTGAAGAAGGCCGCGTCCGCGTCGCTGAAGAAGAGTGACGCGGCTTCTCAGGGCGAAAAGGCAAAAGGGAAACCGGCGAAAAAGGCTGGAAAATCACGCAGAATTCGCCCTTCCCTCTTTCCCTTTTCGCCCTTTCACTATTTCGCCCCTTTCACATTATGTCCGTTCTTCTGATCTTCGTTGATGGCGTTGGTATCGGTAGGCGAGGGGCGCAGAATCCGCTCGACGGGTTAGCGTCTGAGTTCTTTTCAGTCTTTGAGGATGAAATGCCGCGCCTGCCCTATGACGGGCGGATGGCGACCACCGATACGCGATTGGGTGTTGAAGGATTGCCGCAGAGCGCGACCGGGCAGACGACGATTCTCACAGGGGTGAATGCGTCTCAATTGATTGGCCGGCACCTGCACGGCTACCCTTCGCCGCGGCTGAAAGCGGCGCTCGCCGAGCATTCGATCTATCGCAAGCTGATGGCGCGAGGCCGCGTGGTCACTTTCGCCAACGCTTATACGAGCAGCTACTTCGAGAACCTGCCGCGCTTCGTTTCGGCGACGACGGTTGCGGCAATGACGGCGGGCGTGCAACTGAGAATGATCGAAGATTTGCAGGCGGGCCGCGCCGTCAGCCACGACTTCACCAATCACTTCCTGATCGAGCGCGGCTTCGCAATCGAGCCGCTGACGCCAGAGCAAGCAGGCGCCAATCTCGCCCGCGTCGCCGCCGAGCATGACTTCACACTCTACGAGCACTTCATCACCGACCGCATCGGCCATGAACGCGACCGCGAGCTGGCTTACCGTCTCGTGCGCGAGCATATCCCGCGGCTGACGCGCTTCGTGCGCGCCGTGCTCGAAACCGCTGATCTAACGCGGCAGACCGTGATGCTGACCAGCGACCACGGCAATATCGAAGACCACTCGACGCGGGTTCACACCCTGAATCCCGTGGCGACGCTCGCCTTCGGCCCGGCGCGCGAATTCATCGCCGCGCGCGTCCAATCGCTCACCGACATCACGCCGGCGATTGTCGAGTCACTGGAATCTCAAGCGGAGTGAAAGAGACCGCGTCGGCGCTGACCAGATAATAAAAGGTTCGCTGCCTGAGGCCGATCAGTCCGGTTTTGATGAACTCGCCGTGCAGGTGGCCGTAGACACAGGCGTCAGCATTGAATTCGTCAATCAATTCGGTGAAGCCGCTCGGCTCGTGGCGGTCGTTGGTTGGTGGGTAGTGCAAGACGACGATCAAGCGGTCATACTCATTTGCCCTGCCGATCAAGCTTTGCAGCGCCGCGCGCAGGCGGCCGACTTCTCGCTCATACAGCTTTTGATCCTGCTCGCTCAAGACAGAATCGCCGGGGCAATTCCAGCCGCGCGTGCCGGCGATGGCGACGCGGTTGACGATGATGGCGCTTGCTTGAAGAAAATCGATGGACGGATCAACGGCGCGGCGCAGCTTGGCGAGCGAATCCCACCAGTAATCGTGGTTGCCTTTGATCATGAGCTTGCGCCCGCGCATTCGACCGATGCGCCCCAGGTCAGGCAGGGCTTCATTCAAGCGCATCGCCCAGCTGGTGTCGCCGGCGATCAACAGCAGGTCATCATCTTGGGCCAAGCGCTCCCACGCGTCGAATATCTTGCGGTCGTGGTCGCGCCAGTGCTCGCCGAAGCGATCCATGGTTTTGTCCGTGCCGCCTGCCAGGTGCATGTCGCCAATCGCGAAGATTCTCATTATTAGGATGATACAACAGGCGAGGGTTTAAAGCGGCAGCCGCAGGCGTGCCACGCAGCCGCGCCGGTCCTGGCGATTTTCGAGCGCCAGCGTGCCGCCGTGCGCTTCGGCAATCTGCCGGCTCAAGACAAGGCCGATGCCCGACCCGCCGGGCTTCGTCGTGAAGAAGGGCACAAAGAGATTCGCTGTGTTCGACAGGCCGGGGCCTTCGTCGGCCACCGCGACTTCAAGATTACCGTTCGTCCTGCGCCAGCCAATCTGCACGCCGCCGCCTGTCTCCATCGCCGCGTCCACGGCGTTGCGCAGCAGGTTAATGAACAACTGTTCGAGCTGATCGCCGTCGGCATTAATCACCATCTCAGGCCCGGCAATCACCTTGACGTGCAGACGCGTAACCAGACTGGCGATGCGCTCGACTAGAGGGCCGATGCTCAAGGGTTGCAACTTCGGCGATGGCAGACGAGCAAGCCGCGCGTAAGCATCCATGAAGCGGCTGAGCGATGCGGCGCGCGACGAGATGACGCTCAGGCCGCGCTGCATATCTTCTTTCCAATCATCGGGCGGGCGTTCGCGAGCGACCAGGCTTTCCAGGCTGCCGGCAATCGATTTGATCGGCGCCAGCGAATTGTTTAGCTCATGGCCGAGAACGCGCACAAGGCGTTGCCATGCCTGTCGTTCTTCCTCGCGCAACGCCCGGCTGAGATCGGAAAGCACCAGCAACTGGTGCGGCACGCCACGCTCACGGAATGTGCTGCGGCGCACGTCATAGCGGCCCGCGCCGCCGGTGAAGGTCATCTGCATGGTGCGCACCTCGTCGCCGGTCAGACATTCGGCTAGCCCGAGCTCTTCCGCATTTCGGCCAATCGCTCGCTCGCCCGCCATGTCGAGCAAGCGTTCGCCGGAGCGATTGACCAGCCGCAGTCGCTGTTCGTGGTCGAAGGCGAATACCGCGACGTCAATCTCGTGCATGACGGTCTTGAGCAACGCGGTCGCTTCGAGGGCGCCGAGCCGCTGCTCGCGAAGAATCTGCCCGAGCGAATTGACTTCCATCATCGCTTCGCCGAGCGCGTCGTCAACCGAAGCGCCGCGAGCGCGGATCGAAAAGTCGCCTTCGCGCAGAGCCGCCAGCAGGTTTGACAGGGTTTGCAGCGGATAGACGACACGGTCTTTGAGCGCGAACGAAAACCCCAGCCAGAAGCCGACGATCACCACCGTCAACGTCCACTGCACTTTCGCCGTGTAACCGCCCGACCAGAGCAGCAGCATCGCCACCAGCACCGCGGGGAACCCCGCGGCCAGCGACATGAGCAGTAATCGCCGGTCGAGTCGCGGGCGCAGGCTGCGCGCCGCGATCAGGTTTCGGGTCGCCCGCGCTGCCGGCGATTGCTGACGTTTCTTGATTTCAGCGGCGAGATGGTGCTGCACGACGGAGGCTGCCTGCGCCGCCGTGGCTTCCGGCGATTCGGCGTCAATCAGGCTGTCGCTGAGCGGCTCCGTCATAAGACTTGACTGGCGTACGCGTCGGCAGGGGCAACATTAGGCACATCACAAGCCGAAGCGCTGCAAACGGCGGTACAGGGCGCTGCGGCTCAGGCCGAGTTTTTCGGCGGCGCGGCTGACGTTGCCATCACACTGCGCCAGGGTTCGTTGAATCAGGAACCCTTCGACCTCTTCGAGACTCATATCTTCAAGCCGGCGGGCCGCCTCTTTGCCGGATTGCAAGCCCAGGTCACGCGCTTCGATGACCGCCCCCAGCGACATCAAGACGGCGCGCTCGATTGCGTGATCCATCTCGCGGACGTTGCCCGGCCACGCGTACCTGAGCAAGGCTTGCATCGCCGCCTCGCTGAAACCTTCCATGTTTTTGCGGTAACGCTGCGCGTGCTGGCTGAGGAAAAACCGGGCCAGCAGCGGCACGTCTTCACGGCGGTCGCGCAAGGGAGGCAGGGGAATTTCGACCGTGTTCAGGCGAAAGAGCAAGTCCTGGCGGAAGCGCCCCTGCGCCACCTCTTCATCGAGGTTGGCATTGGTCGCCGAAACGATGCGGACGTTGGCGCGGCGCGTCTTCGATGAGCCGACGCGCTCGAACTCGCCGGTCTCAAGCACGCGCAGCAGTTTGGGCTGGTGCTTGATGGGCAGGTTGGCGATCTCGTCAAGGAATAGCGTGCCGCCTTCAGCAAGCTCGAAGCGACCGACGCGGTCATTCTTGGCGTCGGTGAATGCGCCCTTGATGTGGCCGAAAAGCTCGCTCTCGAAGACGCCTTCGGCGATGCCGCCGAGATTGACCGTCACCAGAGGCTTGCCGGCGCGCGGCGAGACGGCGTGTAGCATCTGTGCGACCAGCCCTTTGCCGGTGCCGTTTTCGCCGGTGATCAAAACGTTAGCGTCGGACGGGCCGACGCGCTGGATGATGTCTAGCACCGGCTGCATGACGGCAGAATCAGCGATCATCCGCGGCTTGCGGTCATTGCGTAGCAACTGGTTTTCGGCTTCGAGCCGCACGCCTTTGCGAAGCGCCTGGCCCAGCTCAACCTGGGTTTTGACAATGCTCAAGACGCGGGCGTTTTCCCAGGGCTTTTGCACGAAATCGCGCGCCCCGCGCCGCATGGCTTCGACGGCGACATCAACGCTGCCCCAGGCCGTCATGACGATCACCGGCAGGTCGCTGTCGACCTTCTGAATGCGCGACAAAAGGTCGAGCCCTTCCTGCCCGGAGGTAGTGTCGCGCGCGTAATTCAAATCCATCAGCACGACGTCATAGTCGCGCTCCTCGATGGCGCTGATGATCTGCGCCGGCGCATTGGCGGTTTCGATCTTGTAGCCTTCGCCCTTGAGCAACAGCCTGAGGGCTTCGAGCACGTCGGGCTGATCGTCAGCAATCAGGAGGCGCGGCACAGTGGAGTCCGAAGTTTTCATAATGTGAGTAGAACGATAGTATACCCGCAATCGCGACAAAGCGGCACCCCGCGCCGCAAGGTGCGGGGTGCCGCCGGTCGTTCAGCTTACGCTGGACTCGCTAAACAGTTCTAAGGCGTCGGCCTGGGCAATCGCAGTCTAAGCGATTTCAAAACCGCTTTCCTTCAACTCGTGCTCGGCTTTCGGCTCGTGCTCTTCGTCAACCACGCGACCGTCGAAGAGATGAATCTGACGATCCGAGTGCTTGGCATAGCGCGGGTCGTGCGTCACCATGCAGATGGTCGCGCCCTGCTGGTGCAGCTCGCGCATCAAATCCATGACCGCTTCGCCGTTGGTCGAGTCGAGGTTTCCGGTCGGCTCGTCCGCGAGCAGGATGAGCGGATCGCCGGCGACGGCGCGGGCGACGGCGACGCGCTGCTGCTGACCGCCGGAGAGCTGGCTGGGCAGGTGCTTGGCGCGGTGCGCCATGCCGACGCGCTCAAGCGCATCCATGACGCGCTTCTTGCGCTCGGCGGCCTTCAAGCCGCGGTAGGTGAGCGGCAGCTCGACGTTCTCGTAAACGTTCAGGTCGCCGATCAGGTTAAAACTCTGGAAGATGAAGCCGACTTCACGGTTGCGAATGCGGGCGCGTTCCGAAAGCGGCAGGTCAGAGACCGAGCGGTTGTTGAGCTGATAGACGCCGTCCGAGGGCGAATCGAGCAGGCCGAGAATCGATAGCAAAGTGGATTTGCCGCATCCCGATGGCCCGGCGATGGAAATATATTCGCCCTTCTTGATCTCCATGTGAACGCCCGACAGCGCGTGCGTTTCCACTTCGTCAGTGAGAAAGACCTTCGTGACGCCTTCGAGTCGAATCAACGGTGAGTCGGATGAAGACATTGTGTTTCGTTCCTCCTAAGAGTTTTTCTGAAGTCGCACTCTAGCGCAGGGCGCGCGGCCCGCGCAACCCAACTTTGGCTTACGTCAAACGGATTTCCGAGTTGTTATCCCATTGCGAGGTGTCGGAAAGAATGACGATGTCGCCTTCTTTCAGACCGTCGAGGATTTCAATCGAGCTGACAGAGCTCTTGCCCAGGCGCACCTGCACGCGGGTCGCGCCCTTGCCATCCGGCGTCAGCTTGAACAAGCCGATGGTCGCATTATCCTGGCCGTGAACCGGGCGGCTGACGTAAAGGACGTTGTCGAGCTTTTCCAGCTCAATCGTGCCGTCAACGCTCATGTCCGAGCGCGCCCCCTTGGGCAGCTCGCCTTCCAAGATCACGTCAACGCCGATGGTGCCGTTTTGCGCCGAGGCGTCAATGCGCGAGACCTTGCCGGGGATGATGCCGTTGCGCGTGTCGACCTGTACGGGCTGGCCGAAGGCGATGTCGCGCGTCTGGGTTTCAGCGATCCGCAGCTCGGCTTTCAGGCGGCTGGGATCGGCGACGCGGGCGATGTTCTGGCCAATCGTCACCTGCTGACCGACTTCGACCTGAAGCAGTTGCAGGACGCCGTCAATGCCTGCGCGCACCTTTAATGATTCGACCTGGCGGCGCTTGAGGTCAACGGCCTCTTTGAGCTGGCGCACGCGCTCGTCTTCGGCGGAGAGCCGGGCTTTCACTTCTTCCGAGGTGGCCGCGAGCCGCTGCTCTTCGATCTTGACGCGATTTTCGAGGTCGGATGCGGCGATCTCCGAGAGCTTCACTTCGAGATCGGATTTCAGGCCCTTGCTGCCGAGTTCTTTGTTCACCTCGTACTGCATCTTGGCTTTCTTATAATCCGAGCGCACTTGAAACAGGGTGGACTGCTGATCGATGATCTGCCTGCCGACCTGCGCCTTGAGCGTATTCAGGTTGGCGCCAGAGGCGCGAAATTGTGATTCGGCGTCGGCCAGGGCCTGCGAGAGCTCGGGGTTCGACAGCTCGACGAGAACGGTGTCGGCTTTAACCACCGCGCCCTGTTGCAGGAAGCGCTTCTCGACGCGACCGGCATTGATCGCCGGCACGTAGCGCACTTCTTCGGGAACCAGCGTGCCCAATCCACGCACCTGGCGGACGAAAGTGCCGCGCGTCACTGTGCCTTTGTAAAGCGTGCTGCCATCAACCGACGGGGCGGCGGGCTTGAGGCGCGAAACGCCGTAAGTCACCGAGCCAATCACCACGATCAAGACAGCTCCGTAAAGAATCTTCTTGAGCTGCTTCTTCTTCTTTGCGCCAGTCCGTGGAACGTCCATGCCCATACAGAATCCTCCGTCAACCTATAGGGAAGTTTCGTGCCATGAAAGCGGCGATGGCTAACTGCTTACACTCTCCATTTTAGCACAAAACCGCCGGAAAAAACCTAGCTCGCCGGGTGTCGCTTCCGGGACTCCTAATTCCCGGAAATGAACACCGTCGGCCCTCAATCGTTGACGACCCAGCCATCCCGCAAGTGGATGATGCGGCTGCCGTACGAGGCGTTGAACTCCGAGTGCGTCACCTGAATGATCGTCGTGCCCTGGTCGTTGAGGCGCTTGAATAATTCCATGATCTCTTTGCCCTGCTCGGAATGCAGGTTGCCCGTCGGCTCGTCAGCGAGAATCAATCGCGGGTTATGAACGATTGCGCGGGCGATGCCAACCAGTTGCTGCTGGCCGCCCGATAGCTGCGTCGGATAGAGATTGCGCTTGCCGACGATCTGGAAACGGTCGAGCACGTCGCAGACAATTGATTCGCGCTCGCTCTTCTTGATGTCCCGGTACGACAGCGGAATCTCAAGATTCTCGTAGACCGTCATGTGATCGAGCAGATGATAATTCTGAAAGACGAATCCGATGTTGCGATTGCGCAGGTTCATGCGCTTATTGCGGTCGAGCTTATGCACCGGCTGGTCGTCAAAAAAGAACTCGCCCGTCCACGAGCTGTCGTGCATGCCGAGAATGTGCAGCAGCGTTGACTTGCCGGCGCCCGAAGGCCCCATGATCGAAACGAAATCGCCCGGCTTGATATCAAACGTGATGCGCCGCAGCACAAACGTCTTGCCGATGCCCGTTTCATAGAATTTTTCGATGTTATGCAAGCTGATCATTAGCTAACTCCTATCCAACCGATCTTATCGGAGCGGCTCGTGGTGATTACTTCAAATCATAGCACCAAACCGGGGGCCGCCGAAGCAAAATCCGCTCGCCGGCAGCTCTTTATCCGGCAGCCCTATAGCCAACTGGCGTGCCACAGTGCAAACCGTCGAAATCGGCCCGTTTTTCAGGCTTTTTGCGCTTTCACCCGACTGCGGCCGGCAGCCGGATTACGTTAATGGGAATCGCTTGTTCGCTGGTGAACACCCCTGGGAGTGACAAGTGACAAGAAAGACGCCGCCGGCTAAAGCCGACTAGCAATCTGAGTCACATCGTCTTGTCACTCGTCACCGCTGAAAGCATTCCAGGTATTTGACGCCTGCGCCGGTGTTGAACAAGACGACGCGCTCCTGGCGGCCCACCTCGCCGCGCTCGATCAGTTGCTTGAGAGCCGGCAGACAGGCGGCGCCTTCGGGCGCGGCAAAGATGCCTTCGGCGGCACCGATCTCACCGACCGCCGCAAGCAACTCTGCATCTGTGACCGAAACGGCGGTGCCGCCGCTGCGGCGCAGAATATCGAGCATGATGAAATCGCCAATCGCTCGCGGCACCCGAAGGCCCGCGGCGCAGGTATGGGCGTCGGGAATGTCTGCCCCTTGACTCGCGCCCGCCGCAAAGGCGCGCACAATCGGCGCGCAGCCCTCGGCCTGCACCGTGACCATGCGCGGGCGGCGGCTGCCGATCCAGCCCATGCGCTCCATCTCGTCGAAGGCCTTCCACATGCCGATCAATCCGGTGCCGCCGCCGGTCGGGTAAAGGATGACGTCGGGCAATTCCCAGCTCATCTGCTCGGCCAGCTCATAGCCCATCGTCTTTTTGCCTTCGACCCGGTAGGGCTCTTTGAGCGTGGAAACGTCGAACCAGCCTTCCGCCGCCTTGCGCTCGCCGACGATGCGCCCGCAATCGGTAATCAACCCATCAATCAAAGTGACGTGCGCGCCGGTCTGTTGGCATTCGACGATGTTGGCGCGCGGCGTGTCTTGCGGCATGAAGATGTGTGCTTCAAGCCCCGCCTTCGCCGCGTAGGCCGCGAGCGCCCCCGCCGCATTTCCCGCCGATGGCACGGCCAGCTTTTTCACGCCCAGTTCTTTAGCCATCGAGATGGCGACCGCCATGCCGCGCGCCTTGAACGACTGCGTCGGGTTGAGCGATTCGTCTTTGATGTAAAGCTGCGGCATGCCCAGTTGCTCGCCGAGCCTCGCGGCACGCGCCAATGGCGTAAAGCCTTCGCCGAGCGTCAAACGGTTGCGCTCGTCGGCGACAGGCAAGACTTCGCGGTAACGCCACAGCGTCGGCTCGCGTCCGGCCAGGCTTGCTTTGCTCATCTGGCTAGCGGCGCGCTCAAGATCATAGGCGACCATCAACGGCTTGCCGCATTCGCAGAGGTTGAGCAGTTGCCCCGCGGCATATTGCTTTCCGCACGCCGAACAGTAGAGGTGCGTGACGTTCATTGCAGGCTCCTTAAAGTTAGATTGAAGCCGAGCAGTATAAAGCCGGCATTGCCGGGCCGCAACTTGAGAAGACCGGTTGCCGGTGTTACATTCGATTCAGCGAATACATAGACAGGGAGATTCTCATGGCAAATCGCAAAGCAATCATCGAGACCAACAAGGGCACGATCACCGCCGAGTTATATGAAGACCAAGCGCCGATCACTGCCGGCAACTTCATCGATCTGATTCAGCGCGGCTTTTATGACGGCCTGAGCTTTCACCGCTACGAGCCGAACTTTGTCATACAGGGCGGCGACCCGGAAGGCAGCGGTCGGGGCGGTTTCATCGATCCGCAGACGGGCCGCGAGCGACGCATCAAGCTCGAAGTCTCGCGCGAATTGCCGCACGGCGAGGCGGGGGCGCTAGCGATGGCGCGAACCAATATCCCGGATAGCGCCTCCAGCCAGTTTTACATTACGCTTGGGCCGGCGGCGTTTCTCGATAATCAGTATGCCGTCTTCGGTCGCGTCACCGAGGGCCTCGACGTGGTTAAGCAACTGCGCGCCGGTGACCGCATGACGCGCGTGACCCTCAGCGAATAAACCACCCGACGCCCGCGGTGTTCCTATGGCAAGGTTGGCCCGTGGATGAAGATCACCGCCATCGTCATTACCTTCAACGAAGAGGCGAACATCACCCGCGCGCTGGCTTCGCTTGAGTGGGCCGACGAGATCATCGTCGTTGACAGCGAAAGTCGCGACCGCACCACAGAGATCGCCCGCCAATTCACCGACCGCGTCGTCGTCCGCCCGTGGCCCGGCTATTCGGCACAGAAGAATTTTGCTGCCGCCGAGGCCAGCCACGATTGGATATTCAGCCTCGACGCCGACGAAGTGGTTAGCGAATCGTTGCGGCGCGAGATCGAATCGCTGAAGCGAGCGCCGGCGCCCGCGGCCGCCGGCTTCGAGATGCCGCGCCTGACGTTTTACCTGGGCCGCTGGATTCGTCATTCGGGCTGGTATCCCGACCACAAGCTGCGACTGTATGACCGCCGCCGCGCCCGCTGGGTCGGCGATTACGTTCACGAAGGCGTCGCGGTTGACGGCGCGGTCGCCAGACTGGCAGGCGACCTGCTACACTTTACGGTCAACGATGCCTCTGAACATCATCTGCGGATTGACCGCTACACGACACTTGCCGCCGATGCCGACTACGCGAAAGGCAAGCGCGGCGCGCTCGCCTCAATCATCTTCTCGCCGCCGCTGACCTTCATTCGCTCTTACGTCTTCAAGCTCGGTTTTCTTGATGGCTTGCAAGGCTATGCCATCGCCCGCTTCGCGGCGCACTACGCCTTTTTGAAGAACCTGAAGCTATGGGAGTTGAGCAAGGGTAAGGGCAAGCCAGCAGATCAATGAATGACCCGCTCGCTGAGACGTTGTTCGAGTTTATCGAGACGTTGATCAAGTGCGTCAATGCGCTGGTCAAGACGCCTGATCTCTGACATCAGAGTATCAAATCGCGCATCAAATCGTTTCTCCATCTGCTTAAGCAGGTTTTCGGTGCTGAGCCGATGCTGCTCAAGCAGGTTTTCGGTGCTGTGTTGATTCAGCGCAAGCAGATTTTCGGTGCTGTGTTGATTCAGCGTCAGCAGGTTTTCGAGGGCGCGTTGGTTTAGCCCTAATAGAGTTTGGAGGTTGCTTTGGTTCAGACCCAATAGATTTTGGATATTGCGCTGGTTGAGCCAGGATGCGCCAAAGATAGCGAATACCAGCGCAAACATTGCAGCGGTAGCCGAATTGATAGCCGCGCTCTGACTCATATGTAGCAAAGCGTACCATAGTCCGAATCGGACTTCAAATTAGTCCTTGCCGAGCACGTCGAGATACAACGCTTCGATGCGGTTGATGATCTGCTCGCGCCCGAAGCGAGAGTAAACGTCGCGCTGACCGGCTGCCGCCAGGCGGTCGCGCAACGGCGCGTCAGATACCAGATAAAGGAGCTTTTCGGTCAACTGCTGCCAGTCGCGGGGCGCGAACAGCAGGCCGCTATGGTTGTCTTTGAGAATGCCGCTGATGCCGCCGACATTCGATGCCAGCACGGCGCGCCGCGCCGCCAGCGCTTCAATCGTCACCAGCGAGAAGCCTTCATCCCAGCTCGGCACGACCACCACGTCAACGGCGGCCAGCAGCTCAGGGATGTGGCGAACGTAACCGAGATAACGAATCCGCTGAGCCGCGCCGAGCGATGCCGCCAACCCCATCAGCTCTTTAGTGAAGGGCTGGCCGTCATTCTGCTCTTCGCCGACGATGATGAATTCGATGTCGGGCCGCCGCTGCGCCACACGGCTGGCGGCGCGCACGAACTCCTCCTGTCCTTTGGCCGGCGTAATCTGCCCGATGCACGCCACCACCAGCGAGCCGCGCAAGCGAAACAGGCCGCGCGCCACGTCGCGATCCATCGGTTGAAAGCGTTCGGGGTCTATCCAGTTGGGAATCACATGAACGCGCTCGGCGGGCAGTTGCAGGCGCTCGATCACCGACTCGCGCACAGAATCCGACACCGCAATCACGGCATCGGTTTCCCCAAGCAGCCAGCGGTACAGCGTGTTGCGCTTGAGCGGCAAGTAATGATGCCGCGTGAGCACCAGGCGGGCGCGCTGGGCGTGGCGGCTGGCGAGCGCCGCCACAAGGTAATCGCGCCCGACGTGCGCGTGAATCAGGTCAATGCGATGGTCGTTGACGAGGTCGGCGATGGCATGCGCCGATTGCAGATCGAGCGAATTGCGAAGCGGCATTTCGTGCCACGAGGCAATCACCCCGGCGAGCGGCTCGCGCAGCGGGCTGTTCGGTCGCACCGCCAGATAGATGGCGTGGCCGCGCGCCGCCAACGCTCGCACCAGCCCGGCGACATGCACTTCGCCGCCGCCCATCTCGCTCGCCGAACAGACCTGAAGAATCTTCATCGCCACCCTTGCGCTTACCAAGCTTGACAATACTGCGTCGCGCTAATTTAATCCACTTGACCGCATCTCGCAAACGAAAGGCCTGAATGGAATATCTGTCACCGTACATGGTTGCGGGCTTTGTCTTCATCTTCGGCTTGCTCATCGGCAGCTTTCTCAATGTCGTCATCTATCGCGTGCCGCTCGGCGAATCGATTGTGCTGCCCGCGTCGCACTGCCCGAACTGCGACGCCGCGATCAAGCCTTACGATAACGTGCCGGTCTTGAGCTATGCCCTGCTCGGCGGCAAGTGCCGCAATTGCCGCGTCGGCATCTCGCCCATCTACCCGGCCATCGAATTGCTCGTCGCCATCCTCTTTCTGCTCGTCTTCATCAAAGACGGCAACCAGTTTCACGTCTTCGACGATCATTATATGCAGGTGCCGGCGCGTTTCTGGCTGACGCTCGTAGGCGACCTGGTGTTCGTATCGTTCATCGTGCCGCTCGTCTTCATCGATCTGCGACATATGCTGCTGCCGAACGTGCTGACGTTTCCCGGCCTCGCCGTGCTATTCGTCTTGCGAGTGCTGGCGCCTGACCCCTGGCAGATTCGCCGCACGCCGAACTGGTTTGGATTGACCGCGCAGCACGAATGGGCGCTGGCCATTGTCTGTGCCGTGCTCGGCATGGTGGCCGGTGGCGGCACGCTCTGGCTGATTCGCTGGGGGTATCAGAAGCTCCGCCACGTTGAAGGCATGGGACTCGGCGATGTAAAAATGATGTTGATGGTCGGCGCTTTTCTCGGCTGGCAATTGACCTTTCTGACGATCTTTCTGGGATCGATGATCGGCTCGCTGGTCGGCATCGGCGTGATGGTGGCGCGCGGCAGCAACATGAAGATGGAGATTCCCTTTGGCGTCTTTCTCGGGCCCGCGGCCCTGGTCGCGCAGTTCGTCGGCAAGCCGCTCATCGATTGGTATCTTGGCATGGCTTCGTAATCGGGAGCACGACATGAAAAAAACCTCTACCTGGCTGGCACTGCTTTTGATTCTGGCGCTGACCGGCTGCAACCGCGTTCCTTCAACTTCAAGCGCCGAGCAAGAGGCTAAACCGGCGACGACCGTCGCCGCCGCGCCGACGGCGGGCACTTCGGCGAACCAGCCGGTGCGCGCCCGTCACGGCATCGTCGCTTCGACCAGTCCCATCGCTTCGCGCGTCGGCGCAGAGGTCATGCAGCGCGGCGGCAATGCGATTGACGCAGCGGTCGCCGTCGGCCTGGCGCTCGCGGTGGTCTGGCCGTCGGCGGGCAATCTCGGCGGCGGCGGATTTATGATGATTCGCCGCGCCAACGGCGAAACCGAGATCATCGATTACCGTGAGCGCGCGCCGCTTGCCGCAAGCCGTGATATGTACCTCGACAAAGAGGGCAACGTCATCAAAGACGCCTCGACGGTCGGCTATCGCGCCATCGGCGTGCCGGGCAGCGTCGCCGGCCTGGCGCTCGCCCTTGAGCATCACGGCAAGCTGAAGTGGGCTGACGTGATCGAGCCGGCGCGGCGGCTCGCCGCTGATGGCTTTGAAGTCTCGTACCACACGGCCCGCAGCATGAAGGCGAGCAGCGATCTGCTGTCGCGCTTTGGGGATAGCAAGCGCATCTTCCTGCGCGACGGCAAGAACTTTGAAGAGGGCGAGAAATTCGCGCAGCCGGAGCTGGCGGCGACCCTCGCGCGCTTGAAGGCAAAAGGGCCGCGCGAGTTTTACGAAGGCGACACCGCCCGCATGATCGTTGCCGACATGCAGGCCAACGGCGGTCTGGTTACGGCGCAGGACTTGAAAGAGTACCAGCCGACGATGCGCAAGCCGCTGCATGGCACTTATCGCGGCTATGAAATTCTGACCATGCCGCCGCCGTCATCGGGCGGCGTCGCGCTTCTGGAAATGCTCAACATGCTGGAGCGCTACGACCTCGCGCAGATGGAGCCGAGCTCGTCGGAAACGATTCACCTGATGACGGAGGTCGAGCGCCGCGCCTTTGCCGACCGCGCCGCTTTCCTGGGCGATACCGATTTTGTCCAGAACGTGCCGATCTCTGGCCTGATGTCGAAAGACTATGCCGCGACCATGATTCAGACGATCAAGCCCGACCATGCGACGCCGAGCAGCGAAATCCGCGAAGGCAACCCGGTGGCCTACGAGTCGCCCGAAACCACACACTTCACCGTGGTTGACGAAGAAGGCAACGTCGTGTCGAACACCTACACGCTGAACAATAGCTTCGGCTCAGGCGTGACGGCGCGCGGCACGGGCGTCCTGCTCAACAACGAGATGGACGACTTCACGTCGAAGCCGGGCGTGCCGAATGCGTATGGGCTGCTACAAAGCGAAAACAACGCCATCGCGCCGCGCAAGCGCCCGCTATCGGCGATGACGCCGACCATCGTTTTGAAAGACGGCAAAGTCCTCTTCGCCATCGGCAGCCCCGGCGGGCCGACGATCATCAACACGGTTTTGCAAGTCATGGTGAACGTGCTCGACTTCCACATGAATCTTCAGCAGGCGATAGACGCGCCGCGCTATCATCATCAGTGGATGCCCGACCATATTCGCTGGGAGCCGTTTGGCCTGAACGCCGATACCCGCAAGGCGCTCGAAGCGCGCGGCCACAAGTTCGCCGATAAGCCTGGTTACATGGGCGACGCCGAAGGCATCATGATTGATCCGCAGACCGCCATGCGGCTCGGCGCTTCAGACCCGCGACTCGGCGGCGCTGCTGTCGGATATTGAAGGGAAAGAAGTCAGGAGTCAGGAGTCAGGAGTCAGAATAAGAACCGGAGGCGGAGCCGACTTCCTCTCCCATTCTGTCTTCTGACTCCTGACTCCTGACTTCTTTATAAATTATGACCATTGACGAACAGATCGCCTTCTTAACAAAGGGCACGGTTGATTGCATCTCGGAAGCCGACCTGCGGCGCAAGCTCGCACAGGCCGAGAAGACCGGCAAGCCGCTCAGGGTGAAAGCCGGGTTTGATCCGACCGCGCCCGACCTGCACATCGGCCACACCGTGTTGATTCGCAAGATGCGCCACTTCCAGATGCTTGGCCATCGCGTGATTTTCTTGATCGGCGATTTTACGGGCTTGATCGGTGACCCGACGGGAAGGTCGGCGACGCGCCCGGCGCTGACGCCGGAACAGATACTGGCAAACGCCGAGACCTATAAAGAGCAAGTCTTCAAGCTGCTCGATCCTGAGCTGACCGAGCTAAGGTTCAACAACGAGTGGTTCGCGAAATTCAGCGCGGCGGATTTCATCAAGCTGGCGGCGAAAGCGACCGTCGCGCAGTTGCTCGAACGCGACGAGTTCAAGAAGCGCGTTGACGCGCAGATTCCGATTGGCGTCCACGAGCTGCTCTACCCGCTGGCGCAGGGCTATGACTCGGTGGCGCTTGAAGCCGACGTCGAGCTAGGCGGCACCGACCAGAAAGTCAACCTGCTGATGGCGCGGCAGGTGCAGCAAGGCTACGGCAGCAAAGACCCGCAAGTGGTGATGACGACGCCGCTGCTCGAAGGGCTGGATGGCGTGCGCAAGATGTCGAAGAGCTACGGCAACTACATCGGCATTACCGAAGCGCCGCGCGAGATGTTCGGCAAAGTGATGTCGGTGAGCGACGACCTGATGTGGCGTTACTACGAGCTGCTGACCGACCTACAGCCCGCCGAAATCAATGCGCTGAAAGAGGCCGCCGCGCAAGCCGAGCGCAACCCTCGCGACATCAAGGCCGAGCTGGGCCGGCGCATCGTCGGTGATTTTCATTCCGCCGCCGAGGCGCAGGCGGCGTCGGATGAATTCGACCGCATATTCCGCGGGCATCACGCGCCTGAAGACACTCCGGAAATCGACTTGCCGGCGGGCGCGATCCGTCTGGCCAAGCTGCTGGCTTCGCACAATCTCGCATCATCCGTGTCAGACGCGCAGCGACAGATTCAGCAAGGCAGCGTCCGCGTTGACGGCGAGCGCGTCATTGATGTCAAAGCCGAGATAGGTCAGCAGGCGGGCGAGAGCCTGTTGATTCAGGTCGGCAAGCGCAAGTATCTGCGCGTGACTTTCAAATAGCCTGGGAGCGCGGGCGTCCCGCCCGCCGGTCTGTCGCATGTGAAGCCATGCGGGCGTCCCGCCCGCGCTCCCAGGTCGCCGTCGCCCGCGCCCCCAGGCAGCCGCAGTGTGATAAAATTTTCTTGAGGCAACGTCCGGCAGCTCGAATGCGTATCAACAGTTGATGCAGGAGAACCAATCCAATTTAACCAGGGTCACGGCGGAAACTCCGCCGCCTTCGACGACCGTCATCACCCCTCGCTCAATCACCGTCACGCCGGCAAAGACAGGAGCCGGGACTCCCGACGAGCGCATCGGCATTCGCGGCTACCTGCGCATGCTGCGCATCTTCATCTCGTTCGCCCTGTTCGGCCTGCGCGCTTTCGTCAACTCGCGTGACTGGCTGGGCCGCAAGCGCGAAAAGACCGCCGCCGAGCGACACGAGGAAGGCGCTATGCTGCGCGAAAAGTTCCTCAAGCTCGGCCCGACCTTCATTAAGACCGGGCAGACCCTGGCGACGCGCGCAGACTTGCTGCCCATCGAATACATTCAAGAGCTTTCGGCGCTGCAAGATGAAGTGCCGCCCTTCCCTTCCGAAATCGCCCGCCAGATCGTCGAGTCGGAGCTGCACGTCAAAATCGAAGACATCTTTAAGGACTTCGAGGATCGCCCGGTCGCCGCCGCCTCGCTCGGCCAGGTGCATCGCGGCCAGTTGCGCACGGGCCAGACGGTCGCCATCAAAATGCAACGCCCGAACCTCGCGACGCAGATCGAATTCGACTTGCGCGTGCTGCGGCGCATCGCCCGCTTTGCGGCGCGTTATCCCAATCTGGTTCGCGGCGTCGACTGGCAGGGCACGATTGACGAGTTCCGCGCACACATTTATGAAGAGATGGATTACCGCGCAGAGGTGCGCAACGCCGAAACCTTTCGCCGCAACTTCGAGAAGTGGCCGGACGTCTATGTGCCGCGCATCTACGAGATTTTCTCGTCGTCGCGGGTCATCGTGATGGAGTTCATCGAAGGCTTGAAGGTCACGGAGGTTGAAGCGCTCAGCGCCGCCGGCCGTAATCCGCACGAAGTCGTCAAGCTATTGGCGCGGACTTACCTGAAGCAGTTGCTCGAAGATGGTTTCTTTCACGCCGACCCGCACCCCGGCAACCTGCGCGTCATGCCGGATGGCCGGCTGGCGTTTTTCGATTTCGGCATGGTGGGCCGCTTGCCCGTCGAGTTGCAATCGCAACTGATCAACGCCTTCTTTCACATCGTCGAGCGTGACGTGCCGGGCCTGGTCGAAGATATGGTGCGGCTAGGATTCATCGAGCTATCGCCGGACGAGGAAGCGCGCTTCAAGCCGATCATCGAAGGCTTGTTCGACCGCTACCTGAGCCTGAAGCTGAGAGACGTGAAGTTCAAAGAACTGCTCTTCGACCTGGCGCACGTCATCTACGAGTTCCCTTTCCGCATCCCCGCGAGCTTTACCTACATCGTGCGCGCCATGATGACGCTCGAAGGCATCGGCACGCAGGTTGATCCGAATTTTAATTTCTTCGAAGTCGCCCGCCCCTACGCCAAGCGCTTCATGTTCATGCGCGAGGGCCGCTATCTGCGCTCGATGCTGGTCAACCAGTTAGTGCGCGGCGAAGAAGGCAACATCGAATGGGGCAAGGTCTGGAAGCTCGCCAAGATGGCTTTCAAGTATTACGTGCGCGGCGAGCACAAGTTGTAGGACGCCCCTCGCCACTCCTTCGATTAATGACGTCGATAAGAATATGGCTCTGTTTTTTTAGCTGGGCCACTGGAATTCCAGCCGTCGCGCTACCTCTGACATCCACGCTGGTATCCAGCCATTTCGTTGCTTCACAAATTGTTGCCAGCTAGCCTCCCAATCAGTCTCCACTAGCTCCGCTGGATCAAACTGAGCACACCAAGCAGCCGCACATAACCAATAGGGCTCGCCCATGTTCTTGCTCGCAACTGAACACTCAGCCCACCACAAAAGCACTCTCCGAAAATCTTCATTGCGAGCATCTTGGTTCGCTGCTGTGCAGCCTTCCACGAATGCCGAAAAAAGTAGCATTAGAGCGCGCTGATGAGGAGCCATAAATGTCATTAATTGGTTTAGCTCAGGTTTATCACTGTCGACGCTTTGATTGCATAACCAGGCCAGGAAATCTACAAAGCATGTATTACGGAATAGCTCGGTGGCAAAGCGGTCGGGGTTCTTCAGCGCCAACCGCTTGCGAATCTCCCAAGCCTCGCGGGCATGCTCAAGCGCCTCCTCGTATTGACCACCATCACTCAAATGACCGGCGTAGTTGTTTAATGACCTCGCATAGTCAGGCTCGAAGCGGTCGGGGTTCTTCAGCGCCAACCGCTTGTAAATCTCCCAAGCTTCGCGGTCGCGCTCAAGCGCCTCTTCGTCCTTGCCGGCATTACTCAAATCAAGCGCGTAGTTGCCTAATGCGCCCGCATAGTCAGGTTCAAATCGCTTAGGGTCTTTGAGGGTCAGGCGGTTATAGAGTTCCAGGCCATCCAGACCAACATCGCAAGCCTGCTGGTAATGACCGATGCGGGATAGATGGAGCGCATAAATGGTCAACTCTCGGGCATAGTCAGCCATCCGGTTCAGATCGCCCGGTTTCTTTTCAAATTTATCACGAGATTTCCCAGCCAGATACTCAGATACCATGCAACCCAGTTGAGCGAGTTGTACTGATTCTTCTTTGAATAGCGGAGCCAACAAGCCAGCCGCTTGGCTTTTGCTGACCGGCGACAGACCGACAAACGCCAACTCTGCCAACTCGGGCAAGCGGCTCGCGGTCTCGGTGCTGACTGCCACCACATCCTTGCAACAATGGGAAAACTGGCGTGACAAAGCATCCACCAAGATTTGTTGCAAGTCTGGGCGCTGAGCGGATAGGCGGGCAAGCACTGTCAGTGCATTGCGACGAATGGGTTGAGTTGCTGTATTACTTAAGACTGCGTCGAGAAGCGTGTCAGCATCGGGGCGAAGAAGAGCCTGTGCCACTAAGGCTTCGCCGAGCAGATCGGGACGCAAGGGTTGTAATCCCTGAACTTCGGGGTACAACGTGGCTAAGGCGCGAAACAAAGAATTGAATTCTCCTGTGCTGAGAACTCTTCCTCTTGCTTTGACCCAATACGGCTCGGCAACTTTGGCCGTGGCAAAGCCGCCCGCAAGGGTCGCGAGCGCAAGCAACTGCTCAGCACGTCGCTCAGGTTCCGGCCAATTGAAGTGAGCGAGGACTCCCCGCCAATAACGGCGTTCGTGATTTAAGAGCGCCTTCGTTAGCCCCTGAGCTGTGGTCGGACGCTCACCATATAGCGCTAGAAGCGCAGCCATTTGTACATACAATGGACGCTCAAAGTGGTCGGCGATTAGATCAGGAACGATACCTGGAGCGGTCACGGCGAGAGTCTGCGCAAACGCCTGTAGCGCCGTTGTATAAGCCTTCCTACGATCGTGTTCCGCTGCGTATAGCGCCGGCAGCCGGAAGGGTCCCGTCGTCGCATAACCGCTCAGCAACGCTTCGCACTGAGGATCTTTACTAGGAAGGTTGTCCCACCATTCGCCGCCATCGCGCGCGAGCAACAGCATTCGCACAGATCGGCTGCCAGGATTTTGCAGCGTGGCTTTTAGCAGTGCGAGAAATGCTGTCTGTCGAGTTTCCGCATAGTCAATGACGATCAAGAGCGGCTTGTCTAGCTTGCGCAAATCCTGCCAGTTGGCGGCCATTCGGTTGGCTTCAAGGTTGCTGTCAAGGAAGCCCGCCTGCCAACCTGAGGCGAGCCGCTGCTGACAAACCTCAAGGGCCAATCGGGTCTTACCTTGCCCACCGGCGCCCGTGATTAACCTCACAGACAGTGGCCACTGCGGATCATCTAGCCATTCATTCAGGCGATCAACATCGGGCTCGCGGGCCGGATCAAAAGGCAGCAATGCCTCTTCCGCACGAAGCAACTGGCTGTCAGCCATTCCAGCACCCGCACGCCATTGCCCAACAGGCATACGAAGTGGTCCCTGTTCACCATCAGCGGGCGCAAGTGCAGGAGCGGGCGCAATAGAGTTTGGCGCTTGTGGGAGGTTTTCGGGGGTGATGGCAGGCATGCTGCCTTTTTTCATGTCCCAGCCAAAGGCATTCGCCGCCTTTTCAGCACACGCAGCCCATGTGTTCTTTTCAAGCAGCATTTCTCTCAAAATGCTCGCTTGCTTGCGTGCCTTATTGGGATTATTAGCAATTGCTTTCAGTGCTGTTACTGTCCCGTTTAAGTCATCTGGGTGAATGTACGGCGCGGAGATCGCCCCTTTTACATCGAGAGGATAGACACACCCGGTCCCGGCACCGGGATAATCTTCTTCTAGCAGCCTATATACACCGCTCTGTTTGCTCACAATTAGAGGTACACCGGCAGCGATCGCTTCCCATGCCACCAAGCCAAAGCCCTCATGCCATGAAGGCATCAGGGCCACGCTCGCCCGACTCAGCTCGCGATAGAGTTGTTGGCGATCTTCTGTGTATGGCAAGGCGTGAAGATTGATTACTGCATCGGCGTATCCATAGGCGAATTGTTTTAGCTCGGCCTCTACCTCTCGTGGATTACGCAAGGGAGAGTCAGATGATTGGCCTTCAAAATCGACCCCACGCAAAAGTAGCTTTGGTTGATTACGCAAGGCATCGGGCATCTCGTTTTCACGAGCATCGCGGTGCGCTCTTGCGAATGCAGCGAGGCCGAGATTGCCTTGTTTGATACGGGCCGCATCATCGCTCAACCGGCCACTCAGAAAAGCCACAAAGGTATTAGGTGCATTTTGCGGATCAATTTCTGCAAGACCAGGAATCAGCATGTGAACAGGCTTCCCTTCGCTGATGAGGTCTTTCACTGCATCCCGGAGTAGCGGTCCCACCGCCAAAACCAGGTCGGCATTTTGAAACAGGCGGGCTTGCGTCTCTGTTTTTATCAGTGCTGATTGCGAGTCTTCAGCATAAGACTCATAGTGGTTATAACTCATGTGGTGAATCACAGCCGAACGGCCACCGGCAACCTTTGCCGCCGCAATCGCAGCTTCGCCGGTGATGCGGTCGTGCCCAAGCCACACCGTTTTGTCAGGGTCGAAGTCAATATTGAAGCGCTTGAGTTGTTGAACACCGGCTTCACCATGATCCTGGCCGAACGCTTTGGCGGCAGGGTCATAGGGTAAAGGGACCAGGCGCACATGCCATTTGGAGGCATCTTCGCTGGCCTCTGGAGTGTTGCTAGCGACAATACAAATAATCTGAGTACTCAGGTTGTATGCGGCACCGAACGCAGAAAGAAAATCGGTGTTAAAGCTGTTGATGCCCCCGTGCTTGCTTCCCCATTGCGTGGCGAATGTGACCAGTGTGTACATCGTTTCCCCACACTTCGTTAAAACCTTTGGAAATTACAACTTAAATCGGCTCTGGTCACTTTACGACGAGAGGTCGCCGTTCACAAGCTCTTTCTGAAAGACTCTCGGCGACCACAAGATGTGAGCGTTCGAGCTGTGCTGCTTTCCCGAATTGGTTCGGACTTCGAAGTCGTCCTCTCAATTGCTGAGCACGCCGTAGTAGCGCGCCATCCAGTACGGCAGAAGGTAATCGATGCCGGCAGATTCAATCGTCCCCCCGCCTCCGCCTACCAGATCGAATGGATTCCGCTGCCAGATGAAATCCGTCGTCACCCGATCCGCAACCGCGATGGCTGTGCAAGCGCGCGAGCTGCCGCAGGGGAAATACTTCAAGCGATTGTCCACCCACACGTCGCGCCGCGGTCGCTTGAGCCAGTCTTCCAACAGGCTGCGCGTCTCGGCGTCGCGTTGGCTGTCGGGCTCTTTCAACCCTCGATCTATCATGTTGAAGTAGGCATTCCGGTGGCTATCCAGCGCGCGGCGGAGAACCTTGTAAGCCTTCATGTAGCGCTTGCGGTTCTTCGGCGTGTCTTCGAGCCGGATGAGGTTATAAAGGTTGGCTTCGTCCAGGTTGAACTTAAAATAAGAGCCGTAATCGTCGAGGCATTCAAACGCGATGGGCGTGATAACCGTCGCGGCGTACTGCGCGCGATAGCTCACATAGGGTGATTCGAATTGCTCTGGATTGACCCGCCGGCCCACTTGAAGAAAGCTCAACTGCTGATCGGGCCGGCCCCAGAAAATCGTGCTGACCGAGTGATCCGGCATGACGACGGCCCAGTTGTTATTGAGCAGGAATGCGAGCAGCGCCGTCACTTCGGTTTGAATAAAGGCGCGGACTGCCGTGTCTTCGACCATGTCATAAGCGACGCCGAGGCCGAAGAAGACGCCGGTGTACTGATCGCGCGACGTGTGACCTACCCAACTGTAGCTATGGCCGTCAACCATGCCGTTATAAATTCCGTGGCCCGCCTCTTCGTGCGTGATGGATGAAGCAAACGCCCAGTCGGTCGGCACCAGACAGCGTGCAAGCAGATCGGTTCCAGTGACAACGCGCAGCGAGCGGATACCGCGCAGCGCCGCCCATACATTGGCCAGGGCGTCGGCTGAAGCGGTCACTTTATAGCGGAAAGCTTCGGCAGCCAGGTAATGCCCCGTCCAGGTCGCCGAGTCGCCGCCTCGCGTATAGCTGACGATTTCGTTGCTGGTGCGCGAGGCGAAGATCGGATCGATGATCGTGCCGTTGGGCATGTGGCGTTGGCGAATCGTGTTCGAGATGGCGATGGCGTCTGCTTCCGCGCCGCGGACCGGGAGGGCCGCGATGTTGATGATCATCAGGATGCCGGCGAATGCGGATTTAAGTTTGGGCTTCACCTTTAGCCTCTTTGCTCGATGGTTGATTCAAGACAGACGATGATGACTTTTCCCGACGGTGACTCGTGGCAGTCCAGAGACCGGTGACGCAACGCGTCATCCGGCAAGTCGAATCGGCAATCGTTTCGCTGGTGGGGCCATACTAACAACCCTCGAACGGGCGTGTCTAGCGCCAATGCCAGGCCGTCCTGCCGTGTTAACCCATCAAGTCAAACTTTTTTTAAATCGCATGGCGGGTTTGCGCCGCGGAATCCGATTACCTTAGCGGGATGCCGAAATGGCTGCCGGCGAAGGTCCGTTTTGTCGCAATCGGGCGGCTGGCAAAGGATACCGGGCATGAGACATTCAACGACCCGTTTGCGGCGCACAACCCTTCTTGTGCGTACAACAATTCGATCACGAATCGCCTCCGTTCTCACCCTTGCCGTGATTGGCCTTACGTTGCCAATCGTATGCGCGGCTCTGACGCCGTCGGCGGCAACTCGAAAAGGCGCAGCTCGCGGACGTGCGACCTTGAACGGCGCGCGGACGTTAATCATCGCTCACCGTGGCGGCGCATCCGAAGCGCCGGAAAACACGATGTTGGCTTTTCGTCGAGCCTTGCGCCTGGGCGTTGACGGAATCGAAACCGATGTGCGGCTAACCCGTGATCACAAGCTCGTGCTTTACCACGACGCCCGGCCCGGGCGCGTTGAGAGCGGACGGCGGGACGCGACCTGCGACCTCAGCGAATTGCTGGAGGTTTTTCAATCCGAGCCCCAGGTTGCAGGTGACCACCAGGCGCTTGTCGAAACCACGCTTGCACTGGTCCAGAACCTCGTGGGCGACACCCGCACACCGCTGGTCTCTGACCTGACTTACTCAGAGTTGTTAGCGAAACGGAATGCATGCGCCGAGAAGGATTTCGGCGGCCCCGCGATTCTCACGCTCGGCGACCTGTTCGATCAAGTGCCCGCCGGGCTGATCGACCTGGACATCAAGCCATGCAAGCAACTCGATGAATTGATAACCGAGGTAATTGGTGTGTTGCGTGGCGTCGGCGATCTTGATCGCATAATCGTCGAGCCGCCCGACCTCGCCTCGGCCCAAAGGCTTCGAGCCGCGCTCGGCCCTCGGCTCAAATTACAGATCAAGCTGCTGGGGCTCGATTTCACAGGGGATTCCGCCGCCGCGCTTGAGCGCGCACTGGCGCTGAAACCCCATTCGATCTCGGTGCCCTATTCGATGGTGACCGGGCAGCTCGTCGAGCGGGCACACCGTATAGGCGTGCAGGTTTGGGCGTGGACGGTTGACGCGCAAACAGCCGCTCAGCAGATGCAGCGGTTAGGGGTTGATGCAATCAAGACAGACTCGCCGGCGGCGCTGATCGAAGCGCACCCCGCGAGCCGTTGAAGGAACCGGCTCAGCAATCTTCTAAAAAAAAGGAGCGCATATCATGATCGAGCATGTTCAAAGATCGGCCCGCCGCCGGACAGCCCAGGCCGCGCGTGTTTTCATCTCTCTGGTTGCCGTGTGTCTATTCTTCGGTTTGTTGCAGCCGGTCTTCACAAGCGCGCATGGCCGGTCTGAACAATCTGCCAAAGAGGCAAGCCAACAACAGAAAGTTCATGCGGCGGCCGCTAATCCCGGCGACCTCGACGCGACGTTTGGAACCGGCGGCAAAGTCACGACCGATTTTGCGGGGAACCGCGACCAGGGCTTTGCGCTGGCGCTCCAGTCCGACGGCAAGGTTGTCGTCGCCGGCACGGCGATAATCAACGAAGCGCAACAGGCCGATTTTGCGTTGTCTCGCTATAACGCCAACGGCACGCTCGACACCAGCTTTGGCACCGGCGGCAAAGTGACCACAGACTTCGGCGGCAACGATCAAGCGGTTGCGGTGGCGATTCAGTCTGACGGCAAGATCGTCGTCGCCGGGGGCACTTGCTCGGACTCGGGGCGCGGCTGCACCACCTTCGCCGATGGCGGCTTTGACTTTCTCGTCGCGCGCTACAATGCCAATGGCACGCTCGACACGACTTTCGGCAGCGGCGGCAGAGTCGTCACCGATTTCAACGGCGGCATTGACGTCGCCACCTCATTAGTCATTCAAAGCGACGGGCGCATCGTTGTTGGCGGCACCGCTTGCCAGAATAATAATGGCCAGTGCGTTTTTACCAGCGGCTTTGACAACGGCGTGCAGTTTGCGCTCGCGCGTTATATGCCGAATGGCAGTCTCGATGCGACATTTGGAGCGGGCGGCAAGGTCAACACCAAAGTGTTGCTCTTTGGGTCTATCGTCGCGCTGGCCTTGCAACCGGACGGGAAGATACTGGCCGGCGGCCTGGCATTTTTGCCGCGAGGCGATTCGGATTTCATGCTGGTTCGTTATCAGGCGAACGGCTCGCTCGACACCACCTTCGGAACCGGCGGAATGGTCAATGTTGATTTCAACACCGACAGCTCAGCAGACGGACGCGAGGACGCGATTACGGCACTTGCCATTCAGCCGGACGGCAAGATCGTTGCCGCGGGGGCGAGCGAGAGTGCTGCCAGCCCGCATTTCTTCGACTTCTCGGTTGCCCGATTCAACCCGAATGGCAGCCTGGATGCTTCTTTCGGGAGCGGCGGCAAGGTGACGACCGATCTTGCCGGTAACAGCAATCAGGTCGGGTCTGGAGGCAGCGATCAGGCGGGGTCGGTGATGATCCAACCGGACGGCAAAATCCTGGTGGGCGGGGTCGCCGGCGGTGAAGTCTACATGAGTGCGACCTCTTCGACGGCCCTGGTCGTCAACGACAGCGCCGAGGCTCCTGGAGCCGATTTCGGGCTGGTCAGGTACAACACCAACGGCACGCTGGATACGACCTTTGGCAGCAACGGCATCGTCAGGACAGACTTCTTCGGGGCCAGCGACGCCGGCAGGTTTTTGCTCCAGCCGGATGGCCGGGTGGTAGCGGCGGGCTTTGCGCGGCGGTCGTTCACAGCGCCGAGTAAGCAACAACGGCCTGCGACTCTGGCCGGCAGGGCTTTGTATATGTGGATGTCGGCGCTGACGGATGCGCAGGCCGATGCCGATTTTGCGCTCGCCCGCTACGAGGCCAAGGCGGTGAATGTGAATGCGCCGACTATCACCGGCATCAGTCCCAATTCCGGCTCAACCAATGGCGGCACCAGCGTGACGATCACCGGGACGAAATTCGCGACCGGCGCAACCGTCACTATTGGCGGCGTTGCTGCCACCAATGTTGTCCGCGTCAGCGATACACAGATCACCGCCACTACGCCGGCTCACGCGGCGGGCGCGGTGAGCGTCACCGTCACCAACGCCAACGGTGATTCGGGCGTCTTGCCGCAGGGCTTCACCTACATCGCGCCGCCGGTCCCTGTCATTATCAGCGTCACTCGGCAGGGCAAGAACCTCGTCGTCGTCGGCCAAAATTTCGACAGCGGCTCGGCGATCTATCTCAACGGCGAGCGTCGCAAGACCATCCACGATGATCAAGACCCGACGACACTGATCGGCAAAAAGGTCGGCAAAGTCGTACAACTCGGCGACAAGGTGAAGGTGCGAAACTCTGACGGCACGGAGTCCGCTGAAGTCACCTACAATCCCACGCAGTAGCTGAGCCAGGTAAGAGGACTTCAGCCTGCCGGCATCTTCCGGCAGGCTGAAGTCCGGCAAGCCCTTCATCCCCCCTCGGTATCTCCGGCCGTGTTCTAATCAGTGCCTGGCAGCCTTGATTCCCGCTCTTCTCGCATCCCTACAGGGCAAGCCAGCATACAGGCTGCGGCGGCGCTTGAAGTCACCACCTCGATATGTCATAAATGACGCGCCTGCTATCTTGATTCATCGGCAACCATCTTGTGCGTAAGCTTCAAACGGGCGCGGCGCTCAATCGTCGCCGCGGCCTGAGGGAGAAGACCATGTCTGACAATAGATTCAATCGCAGAGATTTTGTTAAGACGGCAGTCGGCGCCGGCCTTGCCGTAAGCGCGCTTGGCCCGGCGGTGCGCGGGCACATCCTCGGCTCTAATGATCGGATCAACATCGGCTTGATCGGCGTCGGTGGGCGCGGGCGCAGCCTTCTGGAATGGGCCATGAAGACGGGCCAGCAAGAGACAACGCCCGCCACAGTCGTGGCCGTCGCTGACGTCTACGGCAAGCGGCTGAGATCGGCAAAAGAGACCGCGAAGTGCGACGGCTATCTGGATTATCGCGAGCTGCTGCAACGCAAAGACATTGATGCGGTGATCATCGCGACGCCCGATCACTGGCATGCGCCAATGGCCATTGAAGCGCTGAACAGCGGCAAAGATGTTTATCTCGAAAAGCCGATGACGCACACCGTCGAAGAAGCGAAAGTGGTTTATGAAACAGTTAAGAAGACCGGGCGCATCTTGCAAGTCGGCTCGCAGACGACAAGCTCTGACCAGTGGTGGAAGGCGCGCAAGGCAATCCAGGACGGAATGATCGGCAAGCTCTTAATGAGCCAGGGTTCCTACCATCGCAACTCGACGGAAGGCGAGTGGAACTGGCGCATTGATCCAACCGCCGGGCCGGACGCCAAAGGGGATGATTTCATCGACTGGAAGATGTGGCTCGGCTCCGCGCCGAAGCGCCCGTTCAACGCCGACCGCTTTTTCCGTTTCCGCAAGTACTGGGACTATTCGGGGGGCATCGCGACCGACCTTTTCTATCACGTCATGGCGCCGCTCAACATTTGCTGGGGCGAAGCGCAGTTCCCTTATCGGGTGGTCGGCACCGGCGGAACTTATGTCTTCAAGGATGAGCGCGAAGTGCCCGACACGTTTATGCTGGTGGCCGATTACTCGCAGGGGCATTCGGTCGTCCTCAGCTCCTCGATGGCCAACGACACGCACATCCCCGGCCTGATTCGCGGCCACGAAGGAACGATCATGATGGTGCCGGGCGGCCAGTTCGAAGGCCGCGTCGATTACATCACCGCGACGCCGCAGCGCATCGCCAAGCAAAAATTCAAAGACAAATACGGCACGATTGAGATGATGATTGAAACCGAGCCGCGCCAGTCACACATGGAAAACTGGTTGAGCTGCATCAAGACGCGGCAGACGCCTGTGCTGGATGCGCTGACCGCCTATAAGGCGATGGTCACCATCGGCATGAGCGTGCAGTCGTATCGCGAAGGCCGCGTGCTCTTTTTCGATGAAGCGAAGCAGAAAGTCGTCCACGAGCCGCCCGGCGCCGGAGGCACCGCAAGGGCTTAAATAGCTGAAAGCAACGCCCCGGGCTCACGAAAGCGGACGAAGGTGTCCGAGAACGCACAGTCAGAAACTCGAATACGGGGAAAAACGCGCCCGCTGGCGGCACCACGTTTGCCCTATGGTCCGCTATGGACCGAACAATTGATCCGAGTGTTAGAAGGCGGCAGATTGTGCGGCGTGTGGCGACGGCGCTCGGCCTCGTCGCCGTCATCGCGGGCGCATGGGTGTGGGCCTCGGCGTGGGCCCGGCCCTCTGTTTCACGCTCGCGCATTCGCACGGCTGCCATAGATCGTGGGCCGATTGAGGCCAGCATCACGGCTTCGGGGACGGTGGTGCCCGAGTTCGAACAGATCCTCTCCTCGCCGATTGACGCGCGGATCATCCGTGTACTTAAGCGGCCCGGCGCCGTTCTCGCGAAAGGCGACTCTATCCTTCAGCTCGACGTTAGCGAATCCGTCCTGGCGCTCGAACGATTTGATCAGGATATCGCCATCAAGCGCAACGACCAGCTTAAGACGAAGCTTGAGCTCGACAAGACGCTCTCGGACCTCAAAACTCAGTCCGACATCAAGCGGCTGGAATTCCAGTCCTTCAAGTCAAAATCGGCCCAGAACCGCAAGCTCTTCCAACAGGGCCTCTTATCGGAGGAGGCGCTGCGCCAATCGGAACTCAACGAGTCAACCGCCTCGCTCCAGCTCCAGCAAATCGAGGCCGACAAGCGCAACGCCGCGCAGACGAACCGGGCCCGCATTGACGGCCTCGGCCTCGAGATGGAGAAGCTCCAGAAGGAGCGTGCCGAAGTGCAGCGGAAACTCGACCTGGCGACGACCCGCGCCGACCGCGAGGGCGTCCTCACGTGGGTCGTCGAGCAGGAGGGCTCGACCGTCCAGAAAGGGGCCGTGATCGCCAAGATCGCCGACCTCAGTTCGTTCCGCATCGAGGCGACCATCTCCGATGTCCACGCAGGCCGGCTCGCGGTCGGACTCCCTGTGAAGGTTCGCGTCAACGAGCGGGAATTGCGGGGAACGATCTCGAACATTCTGCCGACGATCAAGGACGGCATCATCACAGTGGGCGTGAGCCTCGACGATAAGGCGAGCGGCCTGCTGCGCTCGAACCTGCGCGTCGAAGTCCTCATCGTCACCGACCGCAAGGACTCGGCCCTTCGCGCCCGCAAGGGCCCCTTCGCTCAGGGCGAGGGCGTGCGCGAAGTGTTCGTCGTGCGCGGCGACCGCCTCGTTAAGACGAGCGTCCGGCTTGGGGTCGCCAGCTTCGACTCCTACGAAGTCGTCGAGGGCCTCGTCGAGGGCGACGAAGTCGTGATCTCGGACATGACCGACTACCTGTATGCAAAGGAAGTAACCCTAAAATGATTCAGCTTGAGAACATCGAAAAAGTTTACCGAACCGAGCGCATCGAGACGGTGGCGCTCTCGAACGTCAACGTTGGCATTGACGAAGGCGAGTTCGTATCCATCATGGGGCCGTCGGGCTCGGGCAAGAGTACGCTCCTGAACGTCATCGGACTGCTCGACGTGCCGACGGGCGGCAAGGTCACGCTTAACGGCAAGCGCATCACTTCCTACGGCGACCGTCACCTGGCGCATGTGCGCAACGAGGAGATCGGCTTCATCTTCCAGACCTTCCACCTGATCAGCGACCTGCGCGTCGTCGATAATGTCGAGATCCCGCTCCTCTACCGCCGGATGTCTGGCAAGGAGCGCCGCAAGCGCGCGCTCTCGGCACTCGACAAGGTCGGCCTCTCCTCGCGCGTACACCACTTCCCATCGCAGCTCTCGGGCGGGCAGCAGCAGCGCGTCGCCATCGCGCGGGCTATCGTCGGGGGGCCAAAAATCCTGCTCGCCGACGAGCCGACCGGCAACCTCGACTCGCAGATGGGCGACGAGATCATAGACATCCTCAAGGAGCTCAACGAGCGCCACAAGACGACGGTCGTGATGGTCACGCATGACCCCCGGCAGGCTGAGAAGACCGGCCGCACCATCCGCCTCTTCGACGGCCGGCAGGTGAACTGATGCTCAAGAACTACATCAAAATCGCTTTCAAGGTGCTGCGGCGGCGCAAGTTCTTCACCTTCATCAGCCTCTTCGCCATCAGCTTCACGCTCGTCGTGCTAATGGTGGTGACGGCGATCTTCGACCACTCTTTCGGGCCGCTGGCGCCCGAGACCCGGGCTGACCGGACGCTGGGCGTCTTCAGCTTTAAGCTCAGAGGCAAGCTCGGTACAAAGAGCGGCTCGGCGGGCTACCTGTTCCTCGACCGCTACGTCCGCACGCTCCCGGATGTCGAGCGCGTCTCCGTCTTCAGCACCAGCTCGCCTGTGGCCGCGTACCAGACGGGCGAGAAGGTCCCGCTAAATCTCCGCTACACGGACGGCAATTACTGGAAGATCCTTGACTTCTCTTTTATAGAGGGCGGCCCATTGACAGACGAAGATGACCGGAACGCCAACCCCGTGGTCGTCATCAATGAGGCCACGCGAGGGAAACTCTTCGGCGGACAGCCGGCCGTCGGCAAGACCCTGGAGATCAATAATCAGCGCTTCCGTGTCGCAGGGGTCGTGCGCAACGTCTCGGCCGGCCGGTTCGTGCCGTTTTCCGACGTCTGGGCGCCAATCGGCGCGCAGAAATCCGACGCCTACAAAACCCAGATCTTCGGCGGCTTCGACGCCATCATTCTGGCGCGCAGCTCCGACGATTTCCCGGCCATCAAGGCCGAGTTCGCCTCGCGTGTCGCCCAGATGGAGGTGCCCGACCCGCAGTTCAACGAGGTCGTCTGCCGGGCCGAGACCTACTTCGAGTCGGTTTCGCGCCAGATGTTCGGCGGCGACGACGGCGGCCGTCCGGCCTTCTTGATCGGCATCATCATGCTGGGGATGGCGCTGTTTATGCTGCTGCCGGCCGTCAATCTGGTCAACATCAACGTCAGCCGGATTATGGAGCGCGCTTCGGAGATCGGTGTGCGTAAGGCGTTCGGCGCCTCGTCCTGGACTCTGGTGGGACAGTTCGTGGTCGAGAACGTCATCCTGACGTTGGTGGGCGGCCTGATCGGCTTTCTGATCGCGTGGGGAGTCCTGCGGGTGATCACGGCAAACGATCTGATTCAGTATGCCGACCTGCACATGAACTTCCGCGTCTTTATCTATGGCATGGGGCTGGCGCTGTTCTTCGGCCTGGTCTCGGGCGTCTATCCGGCCTGGAGGATGTCGAGGCTCAACCCCGTCCAGGCACTTAAGGGGGCATCGCGATGACCAAACACCTGCTCAGGCTTGTCTGGAACCGCAAGCGGTCGAACTTCCTGATTACGGTCGAGATCGTTCTCTCATTCCTGGTCCTCTTCCTGGTCATGTCGCTGGCGGTCTCCTACGGTCGCAACTACGTTCAGCCGCTTGGCTTCCAGTACGATCATGTCTGGCGCATAGACGTCAACATGGGGGGCGAGGGCGATGACGTGTGGACGCCCGAGATGAAGGCGACCTCGGATCAGGTGCTTCTCGCGCTCAGGGCCTACGACCAGATCGAGGCGGTGGCTGGCGTTCAGGTGGCGCCGTTCTCGATTGGGGGGATACACGGCATGACGCACACGAACGGCCACGATATCGAACACGACGCCAACGAGGTGACCGACGACTTCGCGAACGTCATGCGCCTGGACCTGGTCCGAGGGCGCTGGTTCCAGCGGGACGACGATACGGCGAGCTTCGAGCCGGTCGTGATTAACCAGCGGATGGCCCGCGAGCTGTTCGGCGACGAAGAGCCAATCGGCAAGGAGATGAGTCCTCGCCAGGAGGACAGGCTCGCCCGCCGCGTTGTCGGCGTCGTCTCGGAGTATCGCGAGGACAGTGTCTTCCAGGCCCCTGACAACTACCTTTTCTACCGCAAGCAGATGGGAACGGCGAAAGACAGGCCGCCCCAGAGTTTCATCATCAGGCTCAAGCCCGGAACCCCCGCGGCCTTTGAAAACGAGCTGCAAGAGAAGCTCGGGGCCGTGGCCCGCGGCTGGACCTTCGACATCCAGTCGCTCGAAGCGGCGCGGCAGCGGGCCGAGCGCATGATCATCCAGCCGCTGGTGATTGCTGGTCTGGTGGCCGCTTTCCTGATCCTGATGGTTGGGCTCGGGCTGACAGGAGTGCTATGGCAGAACGTGACGCAGCGGCGGGGCGAGATCGGCCTCAGGCGCGCGAACGGCGCAACGGCTCGGGGTGTCTGCCTGCAAATCCTCGGCGAGCTGACGCTCGTCACGACGACCGGGCTGGCGATTGGCTCGGCCATCGTCATCCAGCTGTTCGTGATCGGCGCGTCGTCGTGGATCGATAAGCAGGTCTTCGCCGGGAGCCTGGCGGCGTCTATCGCGCTGATCTACCTGCTGACGATCCTCTGCGGGCTCTATCCCAGTCTGCTCGCGACGCGCATACACCCGGCCGAGGCGCTCCATTATGAATAAAGGAGAGGGACGAGGTGCCGGAGGATCGGGCATGAGATTGCTCCATGCTCAATCCATCGATTCCCGTTCGCCATCTCCCACGGTATGATTATCGAGATCACCATGCGCGAGACCATCCTGATCGTTGATGATGACCGCTCGGTGGGGGCGTCGCTGGCCCTGCTGCTCAAGCAGGCCGGCTACCGCTCGCGCGCCGTGACCTCGCCTGCCGAGGCGCTCTCGGCGCTCGAAGCCGAGCGCGTTGCCCTGGTCCTGCAAGACATGAACTTCTCGCGCAAGACGACGGGCGAAGAGGGGCTCGATCTGCTCGCGCGGATCAAGGCGCGATGGCCAGCGATGCCGGTCGTCCTGATCACCGCCTGGGGATCGATTGCTCTTGCCGTTCGAGGGATGCAGGCGGGGGCGTCCGACTTCGTCACCAAACCCTGGAACAATCAGCACCTGCTCGCCTCGGTCGAGACCGCCCTCGGTCTCGCCGCCGCCAGCGCCCGCCCGCAGGGCGCCCTCACGCGCGAATCCGTTGATGCGCTTTACGACTTCGATTCGGTCGCGGGCAACGACCCCAAGCTCCTTAAAGTTCTCGACGTAGCCGGGCGCGTGGCGGCGACTGACGCCTCGGTCCTGATCACAGGCGAGAGTGGAACCGGCAAGGAGATCGTCGCCGAGGCCATCCATCGCAACAGCCGCCGGCGTAACGGCCCCTTCGTCAAGGTCAATCTCGGCGGCATCTCGTCTTCGCTCTTCGAGAGCGAGATGTTCGGGCACGTGCGCGGCGCCTTTACAGACGCGCGGCAGTCGCGCAAGGGCCGTTTCGAGGTGGCCGGCGGAGGAACGATCTTCCTAGACGAGATCGGTGATCTCGACGCCGCCTCGCAGGTCAAGATGCTGCGGGTTTTGCAGGACCGCACCTACGAAGTTCTGGGATCGAGCCAGACCCGCACGGTTGACGTGCGCGTCCTCTCGGCCACCAATCGCAACCTGGCCGAGATGGTCGAGCACGGCGAGTTTCGCGAGGACCTGCTCTATCGGCTGAACCTGATTACCATCCACCTGCCGCCGCTGCGCGAGCGGCCGGGGGACATTCAGGTGATTGCCGCGCGGGTGCTTGAAACCCTAGGGCGGGTCTACGGCCGCCCCGACCTGTCGGTTGACGAGGCGGCGCTGAAATGGCTCCGGGCGCAGCCCTGGCCGGGCAATGTGCGCCAGCTGCGGCACACCATCGAGCGGACGGTCCTGGTCAGCGGCCACGACCGGCTACAGGCGTCGGATTTCCAACTGCTCGCCGAGATGGAAGGCACAGCCGAGCGCCGCGGCGGCCTGCCGGACGTCGGCGCCATGACCATAGACGAGATGGAGCGACTGATGATTCTCAAGACCATGGAGTACTATCAGGGCAACATCAGCCGGGTGGCCGAGGCGCTCGGTCTGAGCCGGGCGGCGCTCTACCGGCGGTTCGAAAAGCACGGGATCAAAGAGTGAGGCTGCGGCGCAAGTTCATCCTGTACCTTGTGCTGATGCACCTGCCTTTCGCCGTCCTGGCGGCGATCCTGATCCGTCGCGACGCGCTATGGCTCTTCGTCGTCGAGGCGATCTTTGTTGTATCGCTCGTGTGGGGGGCGCGGCTCGTTTCGGCCTTTTTCGGAAGCCTCGACCTGATCCGGTCCGCCGTCCAGACCATCTCCGACCAAGACTTCACGTCGAGATTTCGCGAGGTCGGCCAGCCCGAGATGGATGAGCTGATCCACGTCTACAATCGAATGATTGACCATTTACGCGAGGAGCGCACCAGATTGCAAGAACAGCATTTTTTTCTCGACCGAGTCCTGACGGCCTCGCCCTCTGGGATCATCACGCTCGACCTCGATGGCCATGTGGCGATGGTGAATCCGAGCGCGGCTCGCATGCTCGGCGAGCCGGCCCAGGAGCTGATCGGGCGGAAACTCGCGGAGACGGGGGGAGCGATTGCGGGCGCCCTTCTCGATCTCCGGACGGGCGAGTCGCGTGTAGTCCCCTTCGGCGGGCGACGGCGTCTCAAGTGTACCCGGTCCGAATTCGCGGACCGCGGCTTTCCCCGCGCATTCTTTCTTATGGAGGAGCTGACCGAAGAGTTACGGCAATCGGAGAAGTCCGCCTACGAGAAGCTGATCCGAATGATGTCGCATGAGGTGAACAATTCGGTCGGCTCGGTCAATTCCCTCCTGCACTCGTGCATGACCTATGCGGCGCAGCTTTCGGGGGAGGACCGCGCGGATTTCGAGACGGCGATTGCGGTGGCGATCTCGCGGACGGACCAGCTCGGGATATTCATGCGGGGGTTTGCGGATGTCGTGCGCCTGCCGCCACCCCGGCCCCAGCCGGCAGAGCTTCGGCGTCTGCTTGAAGGAGTTGAGGTTCTGACGCGGGCGGACCGCGAACGGCGCCGGATCGCATGGGCCTGGGACGTCGAGCGCGCCCTGCCGCCAGTGCGGCTCGACGTGGCGCAGATGGAGCAGGTCTTCCTCAACGTGGTCAAGAACGCGGTTGAGGCGATAGGCGAGGCAGGTACGATTACAATCCGGATGGGAGTATGGCAGCACAGGCCGTTCGTGACGGTCGAGGACACAGGCTGCGGGATCGCTCCCGAAGTCCGGGCGAACCTGTTTGCCCCTTTTTTTACGACCAAGGAAAACGGCCAGGGGGTCGGGCTCACGCTCGTGCAGGAGATTCTCGCCGCCCACCACTTCGAGTTCACTCTCGACGGCCCGCCGGGCGGGCCCACACGCTTCACCATACTGTTCTAATTCCCCCGTGCGGGAAATCCTTCAGGTAACGGCCTGGCACCGGCAGGGACGCCGTCTCCGCGCGTGGACGCGAGGTAAGCGAAGCCGGCGGCGGTGGCCAGGGCCTATTCATTCTCGAATAACCATGGGGATATAAACCGCCAAGACGCCAAGACCGCCAAGAAAAGCTCTGTGTTCTCTTGGCGTCCTTGGCGTCTTGGCGGTTCAAGTCCGGAGAATGAATAGACCCTGCGGCGGTGGCAGTGTCTATGGAATTATCCGGCGATTTCTACTATAGTCTTGTCCCATCTCAGGGAAGTTCCACCTGGCTCAAATAAAGGAGGGTTCATCATGATTCGCTCGACGCGCACGCGGAGGCTGCTCGTTCTGCTGCTTGCTGTTTGTCTGCCGCTGACGGCCCTGGCGCAGGATGAGAAACAAGACGAAAAGAAAGGCGACAAGACGGAGGAAGGGCTGCCGCTCAAAGCGACGGAGAAGATCGAGTTCACGACCGACGAAGGCACCTGGATGTCGCTCGACGTCGCGCCGGATGGCAAGACGATTGTCTTTGACCTGCTCGGCGACATCTACACGGTGGCGGTGGCCGGCGGCGAAGCGCGGCGCATCATTGGCGACATCTCTTTTGAGAGCCAGCCGAGGTTTTCGCCCGACGGCTCGAAGATCGTTTACCTGAGCGACCGCAGCGGCGCGGAAAACGTCTGGGTGGCGGACGCCGATGGCGCGAACCCGAAGGCAATAACTAAAGGCCGCAACCAATCGTTCGTCTCTCCGTCGTGGACCGCCGACGGCCAGTACATCATCGTCTCCAGGTCCAGCGATGCGATAGGGACCTACGCGGTCTGGATATACAACCGGGAAGGCGGCTCAGGCATGCAGGTCGGCCCGCCCGACCCGCCGCTGCCGCAGCCCGGGTCGGACGAACCGGCCCGCCCGCGCCTCAACCGTATGGGCGCCGTGGCTTCGCCCGATGGCCGCTACTTCTATTACGCGGCGCGCACAGGGGCATTCACTTACAACGCCGCCTTCCCGATCTGGCAGATCACGCGGTTTGATCGCGACACCAGCGAAACCTCTACCATCACCAGCGCGCAGGGGAGCGCCATGCGCCCGCTGTTATCGCCCGATGGCAAGCACCTCGTCTACGCGACGCGCTACGAGACAGGCACGGCGCTGCGTGTACGTGATCTGGAAACGGGCGAAGAGCGATGGCTCACCGATCAAGTGACGCGCGACGACCAGGAAGCACGCGCGACGCGCGACACGATGCCCGGTTACGCCTTCATGCCGGATGGCAAATCGCTGATCGTGCCCATCGGTGGCAAGATTCGCCGCGTCGATTTCGCGACCGGCCAGGCGGCGGTGATCCCCTTCACCGCGAAGGTCGAGGCCGAAGTCGCCCCGCGCATCCACTCCAACTACCGCGTCGAAGATGGGCCGGTGGTGCGCGCCCGTTTGATCCGCTGGCCGGCGCTGTCACCCGATGGCCGCCGCGTTGTCTTCAGCTCGCTCAATAAGCTCTGGATTATGGACCTGCCATCGGGCACGCCGAAGCGGCTGACGAACGCTGCGGCAGGCGAATTCATGCCGTCCTGGTCGCCCGATGGCCGCCACATCGTTTATGTGACGTGGGCCGCTGACGGCGGGCAGATCCAACGCGTCGCCGCCGACGGCAGCGCGCCGCCCGAACGGCTGTCGCGCCGCGCGGCCTTCTACTCTTACCCCATCTACTCGCCCGACGGCTCGAAGATCGTCTACCTGTCGGGCGCGACCGACGACCAGCTCTACGCAGACCTGCGAGAGCAAGAGCCGGACATCCCCTACGAGAGCGACCTGCACAAAGCGGGCGGCGAGATCACAGGCATCGGCGGGTCTGCCGTACTCGATCTCAGGTGGATTCCGGCGGCGGGTGGCGATTCGACATTGATCGGCTCGGCGCAGGGCGGTCGCTATCCGCATTTCACCAACGACCCGACGCGGGTCTACCTGACGACTAACAGCGGCCTGGCTTCTGTGCGACTGGATGGCTATGACCGCCGCACGCGTGTGAAGATTACCGGCAGCGCCCCAGGCCCGTTCCCGCCTAACGCCGACGCAATCCGCCTCTCTCCGGATGGGCAGCAAGCCTTCGTGAACCTGCAAAACCGGCACTACCTCGTGATGATCCCGAGGGCCGGCAAAGAGACGGTCAACCTGAACATCACTGCGAGCGGCCCGTCATCTCTCCCTGTAAAGAAGATGTCGGCGGAAGGCGGCGATTACCTTTCATGGTCCGCGGACGGGAAAGCAGTCGTCTGGGCATGGGGCACGAAGCTTTACCGCCAGAGCCTGTCCGCCGAAGCGCCCGAAGTGACGGATATCGTCGTCGAGTCGCAACGCGCACGGCCCAAAGGCACGGTCCTGCTGACCGGCGCGCGGATCATCACGATGAAGGGCGACGAGATCATCGAGCGCGGCGATGTCGTCATCACCGATAATCGCATCGCGGCGGTCGGCCCTAAAGGCATGGTGCAAGTGCCTGCGGGCGCGAAGGTGATTGACGTGACCGGCAAAACCATCATCCCCGGCTTCGTCGACGTTCACGCGCACATGTGGCCGCCGCGCGGCGTTCACCAGACACAGGTGTGGCAGTACCTGGCGAATCTGGCTTATGGCGTGACCACGACGCGCGACCCGCAGAGCTCGACCAACGACGTGTTCGCCTACACCGATCTGGTAGACACGGGCGAGATCATCGGCCCGCGCGTCTACTCGACAGGGCCGGGCGTCTTCGCAAGCTCCGGCCTTGATAGCCGCGAAGCGGTGCGCCATTTCATCAAGCGGTATAAGGAGGCTTACCGCACAGACACACTGAAGAATTACATGACCGGCGACCGGATCGTGCGGCAGTGGGTGGCGATGGCTTGCAAGGAGCTCGGCATCACGCCCACCTCAGAAGGCGGCCTGGACATGAAGCTCGACCTGTCGTTGATGGCCGACGGGCTTTCGGGCAATGAACATGCGCTGCCGATCCACCCGCTGTATAACGACGTCGCGCAGTTCGTCGCCAGGACGAAGACGTTCTACACGCCGACGATACTGGTAGCCTACGGCGCGCCGTGGAGCGAGAATTACTACTTCGAGACGACTGACGTGCATGGGAACGCGAAGCTGCGACGGTATATCCCACACGAATTGCTCGACACCATGGTCAGGCGCCGCCGCCAGTGGTTTATGCCCGAAGAGTATGGCCACAAAGGCATCGCCGAAAGCGCCGCCAGGGTTGTGCATGCCGGCGGGCGGGTCTGTCTCGGCGGGCACGGACAGCTCCAAGGGCTCGGCTGCCATTGGGAGATTTGGAACCTGCAATCGGGCGGGCTGACGCCGTTTGAAGCGCTGCGGTCGGCGACGATCTTCGGCGCCGAGGCCCTCGGCCTACAGCAAGACCTCGGCTCGCTGGAGGCGGGTAAGCTGGCCGATCTGATCGTCCTCGATAAAGACCCGCTGAAGGACATCCATAACACGGATTCGATCCGCTACGTGATGAAGAACGGCGAGCTATTCGAGGGCGACACGCTCGATCAAGTCTGGCCGGTGCAAAAGAAACTCGAAAAGCAGTACTGGTGGGGCAATGATCCTGTAGCAGCGAAGTAGCTGGCCTGTTGCGCCATCATTGTGGTCGCCCGGCAACGGCTGGGAAGTGGCGCTCGACGGTCCGGACTACGCGGTGTGGCGGAAGAAGAATTAAGGTGCCTTATCAGAACGTTTTCGCTTGAGGGAGAGGTTTGCGTTACCTATCAACATCCTTAATTTCCTTCTGCTGATTACGCCATGAAAATCCCTTCTATGGCTGCGCCACCGCAATGACCTTGGGGTTATGAATCCTTCGCCTAGCTTTTCCGTCTAGTACCGTTGGAGGCACTTTAGGGCCGTTTTCAGCGGGATTTTAACGTTTTCCGGTCAGACTTTTTCGCGTCTAGGCAAAACTGTATGCCAGCCGGCGGAGCCGCTGAAGGCATTAAGGGTCTCAAGAAGCGGCTGAACTGAACTTGCTTATACCGCTTTCCCTCCAAAGGTCAAGCGGATGCCGGTCGTAAGCAGTAGGTCATTCTTCTTGATTCCAGGAATCGGGTTGCTCAGATACCGGTCACTCAATGTAATCTGCCAGCTCAATGAACGGCCCAGCCTGGTCACCGCGGCCGCGTCAAATGTCGTTCGATATTCTCCGCCCTCACTCAGATTAGGATAGAAGACTAACCTTTCACTCAAGGAGGTGCTCTTCGACAGCTTATGTGAGAGTTCTTCGCCCATCAGGATTTCTCCTGATTTCCGGCTAAGCCCCGTAGAGAAATATTCCTGGTTTAATGAGCCCCCGCCGAATAAATCAACCCTTGTCCTCTCTGTCTTCTTAGCATGAAATCCGAGGCCACCCCCCAAGACGAGGCGCAGGTCAAGTTGTTGGAATTTGTCATGCTCAAGGTCTGTTAGGGCGAAAGCGAAGAGTCGCTCACTTAAATTGAAATCATAACGAAGACCGCCACGGAGCGCTTTTGCAATCGTCACCGTCTCATCGGTCGTCTTGTCTTTGTTCTTAGCAAGAAGCGACGCGGCATACACGCTCAGTCTATCCCTCGGTGTCGTACGCGCCGCCTGCATACTAAGACTGAAGGTCGTCGTATCCGCATTGCCGCGGGTTACGCTCAGTCCCGCATCAACCAATCCGCTCCAGAAGTCACTGAGCTTTGGATGGCGCAGGCGATCTATTTCCGCTTGATAAGCCGCCTGTTCTTCCTTTGACCTTATTAGCTCTATGGCCTCTTTGGAGATTGTCACCTTACCGGCTTGCGTGGTCTGAACCTCGATTCTCCCCTGAATGGTCGCTACCGTGCCGACGATCATCTGCCCATCTTTCAAGGTGATATACAAAGGCTGATCTGAGGATATGGCTTCTATGGCTGTCCATTGAACCTTCACCTCCCCGACGAGCTCGGATTTGATGCTCAAGCTCTCCTTATCTGATTTCAAGATTGTTCCGCTTAGGCGATCACCGTTCTTAAGGTTGAGCTGATCGGCGAGCACATCCGCTGAGAGCATCCCACTGGTCAGAATGAGAAAAGCGACTACTTTGTGCATAGTTTTCTCCTTTGTTTAAGCTCAGTCGCGCCTGATCATACCACAAAGATTGGCGCAAACCTGGGAAAGAAACCAATGAGTATTTAGGAAGGCATTTAGCGGGCGGTTCCGCCAGGCGCGGACCTCACCCGCAACCGCATCGGTGACGTTCGAGGTCGGCGTCGGAGAGACCCCGACGCCATAAACCTCCTCCAGATGGCCCTGAATCTCGCGGGTCGTCATCCCGCGTCCTACGGCGCAACTCAGACAGAGCCAATAGAGTTTTCGCATGTGAGCCGAACAGCTGAAGTGCGATAGCGATGCTTGACAGTGCCCAGGGGTATCTTTATAGTTACGCCCGTAAAACGAGGTTATGCGCTTTTCGTTGATTCGTGGCCCTAGCTCTTATGTGTCGTAATGTTTGTGTGGTGAAGTTGTAAATCAAAAGACCTGACATCGTCAAGTTCCTAAGCCTCTAGGTTAAGAACGGAGGGCATTATGGAAGCCGCAGTATTCGCCTACCCTGGGGTTGGGTTCAGCCTGGTTTCGACAATCCGACGGAGTCCCGATTACCTTAGCCGGCTTTCGCTTGTTGTGTCGAGCGCACGAAGCAGTGAGATCGTGGCGGTCGATAACTACTCCGAGATGGTGGCCTTAATGCCCGACACCGAAGCCAAAATTGAGATGTTGACTCAGGCTAAGGAAGAATGTAAACACATCCTTTTGCTGGAAAAGTTAGCCGGATATGTAGGATTTCCTATTTGCGAGGTTCCTGGCAAATCACAGTGGGATGCATTTCGCCGTCATTTTCATTCGTCGGCTAATAAGCAGAACCTGGCGGCCTGTCTTATCATTCAACACCTGATGATTGAGAGTTTGGCTATCGGTCTATACCAGGTTTTTGCCAGCTCCGCGAATGGCGACGCTGGGACACAACGCATGGCAGCAAGTCTTCTTCAAGATGAGCTGAGGCACTTGGGGGTCGGGGTCGGGCAGATTCAGAGACTGATGCGGGAGGATTCGGACAGGGTTCATGAGGCCCTGGTATGGGCACATGGCAAGGTCATGCCCGGCCTCTTCGATGTGCTGGATGAATTATGCGAACTCCTCAGCGTCAATGGCGGGTTGGGGTGTGACACCCTAGTCGGGCACGGCGGCTCCGTTGATCTCGCGCTGCTGAAGCTCGCCCCGCTTAATCATTATAGCCTTATGCTCAATCAGGTCGGCTTCGAAAGGCGGGTAATCGATTCACTCATCGCTATGGCCTCCGATAGGACATAAGGCTAAGGCTAACCGGCCCAACGCGATTACCGCGAGTGCTAAACGCTCATTATCGTACGCACACGGTTACACACATGGGGATAGTAGGATGAACCCATACGGACACCACTGTCGGCCGCTCCTGGTTCAGCTCCTCGAAGGCCTGGGACTTGACGCCAGCTACGAACGGTCAAAGGGAGATTATTTGTGGCGGCGCGAAGGCGAGCACCTCACCCGCGTCCTTGATCTCGTCGGCGGTTACGGCGTCAACCTGTTCGGCCATTTGCATCCAGAGATCGTGACGTACGCAAAGCACCTTCTCGAGAACGACGTCACCGGGTTCGCGCAGTGCTCAATACATGAGGGGGCCGGCCGGCTGGCGCAAGTGCTGACCGATCAGGTTGGCCCATACGCTGTCGTACTGACAAACTCCGGAACCGAGACGATTGAGGCGGCCTTGAAGCATGCTCACCTTGAGCGCGGACGCTCCCACTTCTGGGCCGTTCAGGGGGCCTTTCACGGAAAGACCCTCGGGGCCGTCCAGCTTACCTGGAGCTATCATAAACCCTTTACAGGGCTTGGGCCGCCAGTTCGGTTCCTTAACCCTGACGATCCGGAGGATTGGAGAGACGCAGAAAAGGAGGCCGCGAATGTTGCGGCAGCATTCATCGAACCGATTCAAGGCGAAGGCGGGATTCACCCCCTGGGCCCGCCCTTTACTGAATGGCTCAGCGCCACATGCGCTGAACACTCTATCCCGATTGTCGCTGATGAGATTCAAACGGGAATGGGTCGCACGGGCACTTTCCTGGCCTCGGAAGTACTCGGTATAGTTCCCGATTACATCTGCCTGGGTAAGGCGCTCGGTGCTGGAATCGCGAAGATTGGCGCCTTGTTGATCAAGCGTGACCGATTCCTATCCGAGTTTTCGATGATTCACTCCTCGACCTTCGCGGAGGACGACTGGAGTTGTCTGATCGCGGCCAAGGCGCTGGAGATCATGACTCGCGACGACCTGCCGCGATGTTGCGCAGAGGCCGGGAATTATCTGCTTGTCGAGCTTGAGTCACTCCGCAAATGCTTTCCCGACCAGATACGCGAGGTTCGTGGCAGAGGGTTGATAGTCGGAGTCGAACTACAAAAACAAGCGACCATGGCATCACCCACATTGCACATGATCTCCGAGAGCGGCCACCTCGGTTACGTCGCCGCAGCCTACCTCCTCAACGTGCATAAAATACGTGTCCTGCCTACGCTGAGCGACCCGATGACGCTTCGCGTAGAGCCCTCGGCGTACATTCAACGAGAACAGCTCGACCACTTCGTTGATGGGCTCCGGGCGTACTGTCAGGCGGTGGCGGCTTCAGACTTTGCTCACCTGATTCGACACCGCGTTGGCTTGGCCGCCAACCCCTTAACCAATTACAGTCACATCCGGCGCTACAAACGCGACGAACCCCGCACCCCTCGGCGCGTCGCTTTTCTCGGACACCTAATCACACCCGATGACGCGCGGGCGTGCGAGCCATCATTTGAGCAACTGAGTAGCTCCCAACTTGAAACGTTTCTCGATGAGAGCGGGCGACTGCTGGAGCCGACCATCCTTCACCAGGAAAACCTCTGTTCCGCCCTCGGCACAGAGGTGCACCTGAGCTTCATCGCGCTGAGCCTAGCGACGAAGCAGTTCGTCAAAGCGCGGGCCGACAGGGATGGGGCTTGGATAATGAGCAAGATTAAAAGTGCGGCGGAACTAGCGAAAGAAGCCGGTTGCCAGGTCTTGGGGCTGGGCGGGTATACGTCCATCATGACGGGCAACTGCCTTCGACTGAAAGTCAAGGGTATCGCGCTCACCTCCGGGAACTCACTGACCGTCGGCATGGGAGTCCGCGCGTTGAAGTCAGCCGCGCACCGTAACGGCGTTGACCTCAGGCGGTCGCGAATGGGGGTGGTCGGGGCGCTAGGAAATATCGCAAGCACCTATGCGCTTTGGATGGCTCCGGAGGTCCGCGAGGTCCTGCTGATCGTACGCGACCCAAAATCTGTGCGCGTGGCCCATATGAAGGAGCAGCTCCGGCGGGCCGCGCCAGGAACCTTGCTAGAAGTCACCTCTGATCTCACGGCCCTGCGTCATTGTTCGCTCATTGTAAGCGCCTCGAACGCGGGAGGGGGGCTCATTCAACCCGAGCAGCTGGGCCCGGCGCCGGTTTTGATTTGCGACATCGCTGTGCCCGCCGACGTGTCTCTCAGGGTTCGAGATTGTCGGCCGGACGTGATTGTCTTGCAGGGGGGGGTTGTGCGATTGCCCTTGAGCGACTCGTTCTACATCCCAGGGGTGCCCCTGGAGCCCGGATACGTCTTCGCTTGCCTAGCGGAGACACTCCTTATGGGCCTGGAGTCAGTCACTTCTCACGGCTCTTACGGCGAAGTCACCATCGAAGGAGTCCGCAACGCGCTAGCGCTGGCCGACAAGCACGGCTTCGCGCTCGGGGCTTTACAGACTCCCTTCGGGACCGATTCGATCATCCCGCAATCAGCCGAGGGAAGGCTCGTGCGCTAGCGCCCGGGGTACAGGGGTCCCCGTGTAGCATTGGCTCGACGCTCCTGGTTCCCACAATTGAGCCACTGAGCGGCCTTCCGGGCGAAACCGAGGGAAAGGACCTAAGGACGTGACGAGCACCAAAGCAAGGTATGGGGATGCTATTCAAGCCTCACCTCCACCCGCGGAATACAAGTACGAAATGTATGACTCGGTCGGCGCGGTGAATACCGAGCACTGGAACTCCGCCTCATGTCATACAACAAGCCTCTTCATGAACCTGGGTTTCATTGCGGCGGTCGAACAGAGTATGTCTTCACATGCAGCCTTCCGGCACGTCATCCTCTATGATGAACAAAGCCGGCCCGTGGGATGCGCCAGCTTCTGCATTTACCGGGTGGACCTTACCACCTTGGCAGGACGAGTGATAAAGGCACTGGCCGGGGGGATCCGCCGCGTCTTTCCTTCTTTTGGTTACGTGACGATGCTATTCTGCGGGCTTCCTGTCTCCATCGGTCAGAACTCCGTGGCGCTCATCAGAGAATGCGACCCCGGCCGGGCGGTGGAAACTCTCGACGGCATTATGGGAAAGCTGGCCAAGCAAGAGGGCATTCGGTTCAGCGTGTTTAAGGAGTTCAGCGCCGAGGAGTGTAACATGATGGACAGACTGCTCCCGCATGGGTATTGGCGGTTTGAAACACCGCGCATGCATTTCTTCCCCCCCCGATTCCGGAGTTTCGAACGATACACCGACGCGCTCAAATCTCACTATAGATATGATATCAAGCGTTCGAAGCGTAAACTCGCCGAGTCTGGTTTTACAATAACGCGCCTTCGAGACGGAGAGCAGATAGCCAAAGTGTATACGAGCGAACTCCACCGCCTCTACGAGAACGTCGTATCGAAAGCGGAAAACAAGCTCGAAGTATTGCCGAAGGACTTCTTTCGCGAGGTCGCCAAGCGATTTAGCGGCGCAGTCTCTCTGACTCTGATTAGTAGCGATGACCGGACCCTGGCGTTTAATTATTCTCTTTCTGCCGGAGACTCATACTGGTTCTTATTCTGTGGCATTGACTACCGGTTTAACCGGCAGGCAGACCTCTATTTCAACTTGATGTATCAGGACTTGGAGAATGGATTTCACGAGGGGGTCAGCTCAGTCCAGGTGGGGCAGGCCTCCGAGCACTTCAAAGCCCGCCTGGGGTGTGAATCCGTGCCGCTGTTCTTCTATATAAAAACAGACGGCGTCCTGCGCATGTTAATCAGGTGGGGCAGTTTCATCTTATTTCCACCGCGCCCGCCTGTCGTGAGATTTGACGTCTTCAAAGCTCAACGACGGCCGTGACCTCCCCACCGCGGGTTCACGGAGAGGGGAGACTTCTTCGTTTCTTCCGAACGATCTGTACGAGGGCCTATAAAAAGGATTTTGTGATGGGAAACAACTGGTGGGCTGAGTTCCGTCGGCTGCTGAAGGATCAGAAGAGGTCGTTCATTGTGCTTCTTAGTTCGGTGCTGTTCATGATCCTGTTTTGTTACGGTGGCGACCCGAAACATTTCGACGGCCATTTCCATTTACAGGAAAGGCAACTGGATGGGGGGATGAAAGTATACCGCCTCGGGGACTCTCCCTCCGACCCGACTCCCTATGACATGTACCGCATATTCTACATGTTCGGCTCGGCGTTTCTCTGCTTTTTCGTGCTGCCTTTGCTCGTCGTGGTCTTGGTCCTCAAAGAGTCTCCCCGCAACTATGGCCTACGATTGCCAAAAGACTACCGGGACCTGGTCTTCGCCTTGATTTGTCAGACTGTGATCGCGGCGTTGTTCTACTTCGTTTATTGCCGAGACCCAGCGCAGCGCCTGATCTTCCCATATTCCAAATACCTTATTGAAACCAAGAGCGTAAGCCTCTTCGTCTTATACTCCGCCTGCTATTCCTCTTACTACGTCGGGTGGGAATTCTTCTTCCGCGGCTTCATGCAACTCGGCACGGAAGCACAGGCCGGCGCGCCTGTCTCCATCATGTTACAGGTGATTCCGTCGGCGATCATTCACCTGGGAAACCCAATAAGCATGCCTAAGACCGTCGAGGAGACGTTCTCGGCTGTCATCATGGGGATCATTTGGGGAGTGATGGTGTGGCGGACCCGTTCCGTTCTTCTCCCATTCTTGATGCATTACGGTGTTGGCATAATGTTCGACGGGTTTATAACGTTTGGCCCTGCAACATGATTAGAGGGTGCGCTTCTCCGTTGAGCCTCGTCCTGAAAAGGCAGATGTTAAAAGGCAGCGTCTTCCCGTCCGTAGCAATGAGATGACGGATGCGATATGCGATTAAGACCTCTTGAGTTTGTGCACGTCATGGCGACGGCGTGTCTCGGCGTCGCCACGATTGCGGCTGGCGTGACCGGCTGGTTAATCGAATGGGGCGTGCCCGCCCTCTGCTTTGCGTCATTACTTCTGGTGGTCGCTTTGATGATCTGGCTGGCGAAGCGCGAGTTACATTTATCCAAAGGGATGAGGCTCGTGCTGAATTTCTATCCTGTCCTCACCATCGTCGTGGTATTCGAAGCATTAGGCAGCTTGTTGCCGGCCTTCAAATGGTATGACGGGGACGAACCGCTCATTCTTGCTGACCGGGCCCTGTTCGGCCAGGATCCGACGGTCTGGCTTGAGCGTTTCGTAAGGCCGGCTCTAACCGACCTGCTCTACCTGGCTTATGCCAGCTATCACCTCCTGCCGGTGATGCTGGGAATAGTGCTTTGGAAAAAAGACGAAGCCATTTTCAAGCAGTTCGTTTTTTCTATGACGCTAGCCTTCTTCGTCAATTACGCGGGTTACTTTCTCGTCCCCGCCCAAGGCCCTCGGTTCGCGCTGGCTCATCGGCAAAGCGTGACCCTTGAGGTGACTCCGGTTTCACAGGCGGTGAAAAAGACAATGGACCTGTTGGAACATCCTAAATTGGATGCTTTCCCTTCCGCTCATGTTATGGGGGTTGTTTTCTGTCTCATCTTCAGCTTCGTGCGTCAGCGGCGTTTTTTTTACGCCGTCCTGCCGCTGGGAATACTTATCATAATCTCCACGATTTATTGCCGATATCATTACGTGGTAGATGTCATCGGCGGCGCACTCCTCGCCTCAATACTTTTTCCAGTATCTGAAAGACTCTACCGCCGGCTCAATGCGTGGCGAGGCGTCAATGGAAGAGCGGAGACACCGAGACCTGATTTGGACTTGCAAGCCCACTGAAGACGTTATCCTGCTCGCCTTGAGAGGCGGACCACCAGTAGCCCATCTTAAAGGCAGGCTTTCTGTCTTTCCGGAGGAGGGCCTTGGGCCGTGGCCCCCTCAGGTTAGAAGATGGGACGATCCTCCGCCGCTTGCCGCTCTTCTTTCCCTGCGCCTGGGTTGTCTAGCTTGCGGCGAGGTGTTCTTGTCTTTCTTCCAGGGGCAGCCCCGCCCATTGGCTGCATCAGAACGAAATCGCGACTAACATACACTCGAACCCAATGGGTGAGATAATGTCCCTCAGGCAATGGCCGCCCTGTCTTGAAGTCCAGCAAATACCATGGGCGGGTGGGTTCAAGATGATGATGAATGTGGCGGTTGATGTTAAACATCGGGAGCCAAACTTTGTACTCGTTGGCGAAGTTGGGATCGCCGAGGTAGCTATGGTGCTCAATAGCGCCGCGGATGGTGACCGGCACGAGAGAAGTAAAGCCGCTGATGGCAAGTGTCTTCCAGATCATTTCCGGATGGCCGAACTGCCGCCAGAGACAAATCACCGCAACCGAAAGCGCCGCTCCGGTGAGGATGCGTGCGCCCCGAACGTAGGGCTTTTTTCCGCGCACCGCATCGATAAAATAAATCAAACTCTGCACAGCCGGGTGTGCCAGCAACAGGTCGGGCCATCTCTTTGACCCAGCGCTTTCAAACGTTCCGCGGGCAGGATCCAATTCGCTGTTTAACCAGCGATGATGAGCCAGGTGAGACCCGCGAACAAGCTCCAGCAGCCCAAACATCAACATCAGCCCTTCAAAGAGGCTGAGGACGGCAAGATTGTGGCGGTACCGGCGAAAAGGAATGCCATGAAAATACTCGTGCAGAAGAATTCCGATCCGGTGCCCGATCATGACAGACGGAATGAAGGCCACCCAGAATGGCACCGTCAACAATAACCCAAACAGCCATGCCGTCAAGACGACAAGACTGATATGAGTGAGAGCCGGTGCGTAAGCATTGTTCAACAGTCGGTCCAAGCGCGCGCCAGACTGCCGGGATCGCGTCTGCGAAGGGTCTGGGGAGCGGACTGCCGAATTCATAGTCTTAGAAGTTTCCCTCAACATTCATCCGGCGGTCAACACAACACCTCCTTGAGTCGTGCCCAGTAAAAGAACCGCCTCCTTTGGGATAAGAATTCAGGTGCTAAAACTGATCCTCGCGAAGGAGGCTGCCGAGAAAACTCTACTTTGGAAATGTTCACAAACAGGGGAGCTTACGGCGGGGAAAACGTTGGCAAAGGAGTGACACACCGGCAGGAATCTTGAATGGGCGGGATTGCTTGTAAGTGGTTAAAATAGAAAGAGGCGGCGATCGGAATCGAACCGATGGATAAAGGTTTTGCAGACCGATAAAAGCCGCTTGTCCTCCTTAGTCCTTGTTAGTATGTGTTAGTAAAATCAGGCTTTTACGTCAGAGTCATACTAGCACATACTTCCCCATCTATGCACGTGCCCGCTACACTATTCGCTACAGTTCCACAACCCTTCAGATTAACAACTTTAAGAAATCCATTTTCAGTGGCATCATATCACTGGCGTTGAATGAATTAATGATGTTCCGCTTTTACCTAATCATTCAGCGAGTCTTACAAACTGCTGATTTTTCAATGTTGTAATTTTAGCTGTTTTAATTGATACTTAAAGGAGAAATAGCCAATTGTAGTAGAGAGATATCTTAGCATCAATCAGCTAAGACAGTTAGGAGCGCTTAATGACAGTAGAAAACGAATCATTTGATCTCGATGTCCTGACTTCCATCCTAGGAGCATTAAAACGGCTGGAACCTGAAGAACGCGCCAGAATGCTTTACACTGTTCAGACATTCTTTGGAATCGAGTCTAATTTAAAAAGTGCTGCTACACAGGCCCAGAACAACACACCTCAGCCTGCGTATGCATCTGAAGGCAGTTTTTCTGAAGACCGTTCAATGTCAGCTAAAGCATTTATTTTGCAAAAGCAGCCTCGGACAGATGTCGAGAGGATAGCCTGTTTGGCCTACTACCTCACACATTACCGAGATACTCCCCATTTTAAGACTATTGATCTAAGTAAAATAAACACTGAAGCCGCTCAACCTAAGTTCTCGAATGCAGCAAGAGCAGTAGATAACGCAACCAAAACTGGCTATCTAGTCCCTGCAACAAAAGGAAATAAGCAGTTAAGTGCTGCTGCGGAACATTTTGTACAGGCATTGCCCGATCGTGAAGCTGCCAAGGCTGCAATGGCTGCAGCTAAACCGCGGCGTAAAAGCAGAAAGCAATCTCAAAAGAAAGCTGAAGAAAGTTAAAAAATTGGCACCTGAAAGCGAAGCAAAAAGGAATCGGTCACAACGTCTCGCAATATATAACCATAAGGGTGGCGTTGGCAAAACGACACTTACTGTGAATATTGCAGCCGCCCTTGGATTTCTTGGCAAAAAAGTTTTACTGGTTGATACGGACCCCCAATGCAACCTTACCTCATACTTGATTGAAGCTTCCGTTGTGGATGACCTCCTTGATAATTCGAGCGGTCCAAGTGGCAAGACTATTTGGTCGGCACTGAGGCCAATTTCTGAAGGCACGGGTACTCTACAAGCTATTGAACCGATTGAGTTGAGCATAGGCAATGTTTTCCTTCTACCGGGTGATATTCTACTTTCAGAATTTGAGCGTGACCTAAATCAATTCTGGAGCGAATGTTTTGAAGGCAGAATCAAAGGCTTTAGAGGTATAACGGCTTTAAGCCTACTCGTGAACTCGGTTGCTTCAAAACATAATATTGATTATGTTTTTTACGATTTAGGTCCTAACATTGGCCCTCTGAATAGGGCAGTATTGCTGGACTGTGATTTTTTCATTGTCCCTGCTGCCTGTGACTTATTCTCTATTCGTGCTCTTAAAACGCTTGGGCGAACACTATCAATGTGGATACGGAATTGGAAAACCATTTCCGAGCTAGCACCTGCCGATATATATCTACTCCCTGGAAGGCCTCGTTTCCTTGGGTATATCCCGCAAAGATTTCGTGTCTATAGGGGCCAAGTTACGCAAGGACAATCAAGTTATCTCTCAAGAATTGAAAAAAGCATTAATAGTGAAATCGTTACTGTCTTACGGCGAGTAGATACTGCACTTGCTTCAAGCTCAATGACAGAAAACAGGATTGGTCAAATTAAAGATTTTGGGAGCTTGGCAGCGGAGTCTCAAACACAGGGAGTTCCCATCGAAAATGTTAATGCAGGAACAGCAGACCAGCGAGCAGAAGCAAGTAAAGCTTTTAGGGATATAGCTAGACGGATTATTTCCCGAACAACGAAAAAGTGACTTGCCATGCCAGACATTAAAATAACAAAGGCTGAAGCACGATTGATTGAATCGTTAGTTCAGCATTACAAGTCAAATTTAACTATATTCGAAACCCTCATGAAACAATTGCAGGTTTTGATTCCGGCGAATACTGATCTGTCTAAAAATGTACATTCTTTTAAATGGCGGACAAAAGACCCATTACATCTTAAAGATAAACTCACCAGAAAGATGAAGGAATATAAGCAGCGAGGGGCCGATTTTGATATCAACAAAGAAAACCTTTATACAAAGATTAATGATTTGGTTGGAGTCAGGATTCTACATCTTTATACTAGCCAGATTAAGGATATTAATGAAGCACTTCTCAGACTTCTTGAAGCAGAGCATACGTTCAATCTGATAGAGGGACCAAGTGCTAGGACGTGGGATGATGAATCGCGAGCTCTTTTCGAGACATTAGGGATTGCCTCAATTGCCAGCCCCTCAATGTATACGAGCGTACACTATATTTTTGAAAAACTTAGCTTAACCAAGGTCACATTTGAGATACAAGTTCGCACACTTATGGAGGAAGTATGGGGGGAAGTGAATCATACAATCAATTATCCTCATCATGTAAATAGCGTTGCCTGTAGAGAGCAAATAAAAGTTCTTGCACGGGTGACATCAAGTTGTACGAGGCTTGTTGACTCCATTTTTACTACGTTCAAAGATTTCAGCTCAACTACACCAGCGCAAGTAAGCAATCGTCGCCGCAATACATCTCGTCCAAAACCTACATCAAAGAAGCAATCAAAGAAGCGGTAGCTTCCGGGCTCATTCTATCTTTATCTATTGTCCATTGAAAAATTCATCAGTAGCTTTCAACCTCTTGTATCCCCGGACGAGTTCTAGTGTTCTTAATTTTGACAAGGCATTATTAAATCCCCCACCATTAGCTTCATACCCTGACTGTTTAGCAATTTCTTCTTTAGATAATTCCTCCGGATAGGCATTAATTAAGGTCGATAGAATTGATCGTTCAGCTTTCCCTAATTGATTTAACCAGTGTTGAATAAGTTCGTAACCAGAAGGGAGTCGTTGATAAGGAGCGGTAGCCAATCCAGCCTCAGTTATCCGGATGCTATGACTTTCTCGTTCGATATATCCTTTAGTCCTTAGTGCACTCAGGTAGTTGTTGAAGGTTCCCCCTCGGTGTGAGTAACCGCTCATTATCGCAATTTGAGCTTTATTGCGCCCCTGTGGGTACTGTGCAAGAACTGATAGTATTTTCCTTTCTCCACTTGAAAGTTGATTGATACTCTTCTTCGAGTGCTGAGTTATTGAAGTAGGAAGATCCTGTTTTCTAGTTACATCAGAAAGGTTCTTTCTGATCTTAATTTGATTCTCAGTAGCTCCGGCCAAGCCCAAACATATCTCTCTTGCAACTTGAACTAACTGAGAACCTATATCACTCAGTTTTTCAGTTATTTTTTCAAGGCGGCTAATATTTGGCTCCGGTAAAATCGGAACTTCTACTTTCTTTACTTTTGCTTCGAATTTAGCTTGCTGAAGTTGGCGTGTCAGATCAGCAATACGTGCATGCAATTCTTTTAAATTACTTTCTTGGGGTTTATCAATAAATGATTGAATACGCGCTTGTATTCTTGCCAAATCTACTTTTGCAAGTTTCCTAGGTGATTCTAAAGATACGCCCACTTTTGGTGTTGCAGATGAATCGAATGTCTCTCGCTTTCGCACTCGTACTTTCTTAAAAACATCCAACCATCCTGGACTCCAAAACCATGCTGTACCGATGGGAAGGGAAGGCAAGGATTTCATCAATTCTTCACGTTCTTCAGGAGTGCCATGAACTTTTATCCATTCATCGATAGCACTACGATCTTGTGGCGCTATAGTCCGAAGTGCAACCAACACTTCGACTTGCGTTAACACGTCTTTGTTCAAAACGGCAGAGCGTTGTGTGACTAATGTAATTCCCAATCCTTTTGCTCGCCCGCGTCGAACTAAATCTTCGACTGCTCCAAGCATACGTTGTTGGCCTGGCAATGGTCTTTGTGGAGCGAATAAGTCAGCTTCATCCAAGACAAGATGCAAAGGCTTTCGGTTTCGTAGGTAAAGACGTTCGGCAAAATCTGTCATAAATCTCACCTGTTCGTTTTTTCTCATTAATGATAAATCCAAGATGGCAGATAAACTCTCATCAACAATCACATCTGCAATGCTGCCACCGGCAGTATTTTCTAGCGGCAGGTCTCCATGCTCGCCACCAAGAACAATTATTGGGAGTCCTGGACTCTTACCGTTTGAGCCTGCTCGCAACCCCCAACAAACCCCAACTGGGTCCGCGACTACAACCTGAAGATTCGATTTAAGAAACTCTTCAACTAAGACGAGGGCCGTATAAGTTTTCCCTACACCACGTTTAGCAAGAATGGCGAAGGTTTGAGTTACAGCCTCCACCGGTAAGACCAAACTTGGCGATAAATGCAAGCCTCTCATCATCTACCCCTTTAGAGTAATTAGCAGCCACTCGCTAGACTTATAACACTAGCTTTCTTAAGTACGCAAAATATGCTGGAGGTATTGATAGAATATCTTCACGCTAACTTACATGGCATTAGATTTGAGCTATGATGAAGGAATAAAGCCACCCTCAATGCGCTCTCTTGCCTTCCGTTCAATCCGTCTTTGCTGTCTATTACGCGCAGCGCATTGTGGAGAGCAATAATGTTGCCAATGCCGCTTCTGCTTAAAAGGGGTCCCACAAACACACTGGCCAATTTCAAGGAGGCTATTTGATTCGCTCAATCCCCGGTCTGCAAGCGCAGCTTTCCTTCTCGATAGTCCTGCGCGGGAACGGCAAAGGTCGCTACAGTAAATCGCATCCTTACGTTTAGACGTAACCTCAAGGTTACAAAAAGCACATTGGCGGGTTTGAGAAATAACATGTGGTTTACGGCATTCAAGGCTACAGTAGACTTGCCGCTTCTTCGGATGAAGACCATTAAGCATCGCTTGCACTGCCTCATCTCGCGAAGTTGAGATTGTCGTTTTCTGTCCATAAACACTATCTGCAAAGTTCAAAATTGGAGTGAATAAGGGATAGTACCAAATGGCGAAACTAGCCAGTAAAAATGGCGTTAGCGGCATTCCTAACGGGATTCCATAAAGGCATTCAAACCCCGTTTAGCTATATCAAAAGCCGTTGCAATCGCTCGTCAAAAGGATTGAAGAAAAGGGGAGGCGCATACCTCACGTCGCCGGAGCGCAGAAACCTCGCATCGCCGGATTCGTTCCTTGCGCTTGCGCAAGATGCGCTTGCATCTCCGCCGATTCTTTTTCGATCTGGCGCAACTCAGCTTGTGCTGAGTCCCAAATTTCCTTTTCGCTCTGCATTTTCGTTTACCTCCTCACGCATTTTGCGTATCACTTCAGCGGCGATTGCAACGGCTTCCGGCGCATACAAGTTTTCCTCTAGCGGCGGCGTCCAGCCTGCATGTTGGTGGCAACGCCAATCGTTTTTAGCCATAGGATACCGCAGACTTCGCCGTTGATAATTGCCGCGCATCGCCTCATTTTTGCGCCTCAAAATCGCCTATGCATGGGGTAACTGGCCAGCATGAGGTTGTTGCATTTCCTCATCGCTATCGCTCACAAAAAATCAATGCCCGGCGTAACCTTGAGGTTATGACTTGTCCATTCGCGCCTGCTCCTGTAGAACGGCACGGCCAGTGGCAGTCATTGACAGCAGAGCCTTGCGGCCTTCGTCGCGGTCGTCTGCAACTGGCGCGGCTGGTTTGACCTTGAGAGCTTCGCGGCCCAACGCCGTTTTCGAGAGCAATTCATCCTTTCTCGCTTGAGTTATAACGCCGTCCTTTTCAGTTGGAGTATCTACCTTCGGTTTCGTTTCTGCTGTTGAAAGAATCCCTCAGTTGGCAAGTGGCCGTCGCATTCCGTTTTAATGAAGTTCAAAAAGTTTTGCCAGTGGCGCAAAACCACCTTAATGGTTGGTGGCGAAAATTGCATTCCGCTAGAATCGAGCTTGTCACACCACCAAAGCCGAAAGGCTCGAATAGCTGATGCCATCAATTCTGCCTGCTTATTGGGATGCCTTTTACGCAGATTTTCAACGGCGATTATTACTGCTTTTTCAACTCCTAACCTATCTTCCGGCAATTGAAGATCAAGGTTGATATTACAGCATTCAAGTAACGCAGCCCGTATTGCTGTAGTGTCTTGTGAAGTCTCTTGATTATTCTCTGTAGAGTTTGGCCCATTACGCCCAGCTTGTTCGGCACTTTCCGCTTGACTTGCTTGGCGTATGCCGCCCACCTTGTTTGGCCCATTTGACCTCACTGATTTTCTAGTTTGGCGCATTTCGCCCAACTGCGCGTAAACGGCTGATAAAACAGCGGTTTCCTTAACTCGAAAATGTACCCTCGCAGGCATTTTGGCTAGCCGCTCTTCAATGAGCCCCGCGTCGCGTAACTTCTTTCTTGCAGTGTCTTGCTCACGACGGGAAAGACCAATTTCTTGCTCCCACTCCTGATGGCTTTTGTAAAGCCATCTCTCAGGGTCTTTTGTTCGGTCTTTCCAGTACCATAGTTGCGACAGCATAAGCCCTGCTGTAACTGAGCCTGAGATTTTGACAAAGATCGGATGAAAGGCGATGGGATGCCGCAAAAGCGGCTCAATATCCTCTAGCCGTAACGCTTTTTCGTCATCGTCTTTTTCATCTTCGATCATCGCAGGTGGAAAACTCGATGGGCGTAACCTTAAGGTTACGCCTTCGCCCTCACTTCTCTCTCTCGATACGAGACTCAGAAAGAATGCGGGTAATCTCAGATGCAGGCACGACACGCCGAGTGCCTAACTTACAAGTGGCAATTCTTTTCTGTTGAATCCACTTCCTGATTGTCCAACTGGATAGAGCAAGCAATTCAGCCGCTTGCTCTATGCTGTATGCCCGTTCCGTACTACCAGCTATCGCATTTGTAAGACTTGTTGACATTCGCGCCTCCCTGCAATAAAATACTCGCCTAGCCAAACACTGACAATTATAGGCGCATTTTGGTTAGTTTCCAATAAACTTGATAGAAAAGGTATCGTTCAAAAATGAAGCGACAAGTCTTACAAGATAAGACGGCCAATCGGACAAGGCCGGTGCCTAAACTGCTAGGCCGGATCATTGAAACCGTAAATTTCGTCTCGCCTGAAATCGAAATTCAAGGGATTGACCTCAGCCATCCCGATTACAATAACCTCAATAATTGGATAAACGGGCGTTATGAGATTCTAAATGGTTACATTGAATCCTTAGCTCAAACGAATGGGGTTTATCCAATAAGCACAGGGGAAGTTGTTAAAGAGGTATCCTCCGCTGATGTAAACCCTTTTGATTTGATCTTGCCTTTCTTTGGTACGCCACGCGATGAGCGGAATTTATCCTCCAAACAGAAAATCACTGCTATCGAGCATTTTAACCAATTTGTAACGTGGAGAACAAATCTGCGGCTTATTGCTCAGGCAGACTTGCGAAAGGGTAAAAGTTGGCATTTGCCTATTGATGGTGGAGCTACTTGCTACATAGATAGAGAGGGACTTATCCAAGTCGAATTGGATTTATTTTCACAGGCTCTTCAAGGCGTCGAAATATCGCGTATCAAAGAATGCTTGATATGCCGCCGCCTGTTCTGGGCAGGGCGCATAGATAAGAAATGCTGTTCAGATCGTTGCACAAACATCTACAACACAAGGCAGAGCCGTCTTAACAAGCAAGAAAAGAAAGATCAGTACAAAATAGCTCGCATAGTCAAAGCGGAAAGGCGGGAAGCTAAAGCCCAAAGCCCTTCACGAAAATAATGCCCATAACCTTGAGGTTACGAGTCAGGAGAAAGGAGACGGCATGATGAGGAAGTGAAGCGGCGGTATACTCCGGCTACGCAGCTATGTGTCGCTGGAGTAGATAGGTTAGAGGTTGAACGCTTTCTTGTGGCTTGTGACCACGTAAAGGAGACTACTCAGCCTACTAAC